>JAHOYS010000408.1 GCA_019038815.1 Desulfobacterales bacterium
GAAATCATGATTACACTGGCGGTTTATGCCACAGGCTTTTTGGTTTTGACCATTCTTTATAAACTGGCAACTCAAGTTAAAGAAGAGGTTCGCGGATAATTTGTAAATATAAATAAAGATATTGATCTTTTATTCAGGGGAGTTTCTTTTTAAATGGAACTCCCCTGTTTTTTATTAAGTAGCAGGCTGTGGTTCATAAACGATTGAACTCCTTATCAAAGAATGATATTTTTTCTTCAATGACAAAACAACAAAAAACTTACACTCTGCAAACCAATGATTCTTTTTTAGAACAAAAAAAGAATCAACTCTTAGTTGCAGTATATGATAATGATTATAAGGCTGCCGAACAGATTTACTATAATATTCTCAAATATGCTGAGGCCGATTCAGAATTAAATGAAAACTCAGAAAAACTATTAAACCAGATACAGACTATTATTGAAAAATTCAAACCTGTTCTATTAAAGCACAGCAGCCGGAAGTTCAGGGAGTATAACAACCGCCTTAAAACCCTTATTTTAAATTCTATCAAAAAATCATCTGACCATATCCGGCATGTGGATTTCCAGACATGGGAAATAAAGATTGATATAGACGACTGCCAGAAAAATCTCTTGTATAAAACAGCCATGACATTTCAATTGACCTGCGGGTGCAGTAATTTTTGCAGACGGTGCAATGAATGGGCTTTACCCAAGGTAAGATCGCACTTTTCCTATAAAGCCATTTTGAAAATTCTGAGCCATATGGCAGATCAACAAAATGACGAGATTTCCCTTTACGGTGCTTCCGATCCCCTGGACTGGACAGAGGGTGAAAAAAATATATCCGATATCCTTTCATGTTTAAAAAAAATATCTCTTGAATACAGCATCCTGACAAAGGTTCCAAAAGGGAAAGAACGTTTGTTGGAAAAACTTTTAGGAATGAACTCAAGCCTTGCTGTCAGCATTACTTCGAAAAACAAAGCCCGCATCAAAAAAATCGAACAGAAGATTGGGAATCCCATCAGCAAACAGCATGACCTTGACGAACTGTTGATTCGGGCAGGACTTGATGAAGACTTTGTTTCCATCAAGCCCTCAATAACTGACGGGTATGGTACGGAAATAACACCTGACGGGGCTTTTATCATTATTCCCACGTTTACCAGTGCATTATATCCCTTTGGGCACAAAAAAATCCGGGTTACATCAACAACAAATTTTTTCCCGGTAAAAAAAACAGGTCGCAAGGCCCTTCTTGTGGATTATTTCAAACCCCTTGAAGGGTATGACCTGAATAAAAACCGATATCATTTAGACTGCTTACTGGATGTGCAAATAGAATCCATAATCCTTGATAATGGTGCAGATGAATTGACACCACCGGGAATGAGAAGCCTTAAAGAGTACCTTTACATATTTGAAAAAAAAGCAAGGATTCAAAGAAAAAGAATGACACCGGCTGTACTGAAACGATTAAAAAAACAATTTATTTCAAAAACTGCTTTCAAAAACCTGTCAACCAAAAACAAAGCGTTCTATTTAAAAAAAATAAATGCTCACCTGAATTTGTGTAAAAAACCAGACTGCCTGTCATCAAAACTGTCTGCTGTATCTTTTTTTCTTGGTTCCATATCTTATTATGTGCAAAAAAATCCAATTAAAATAAAAATAATGCGGTTTCTTTTAAAAAATGAGATAAAAAATAATTCCGGTACATACACTGACATAGTTGCTCATAGACACCCTGAAGACCTTTTAACCGACCCTGATATTGATTCTTTTAATATTTTCAGATACTACGTTTTCTGTCTGCTGAATAAATCCAGTGACAGCGCTATATCTAAGTTTATTAAAACCCATCCATCGGCATTCGATCCTGTTGCGGACATCTTTGTTCAATATTCATAATTTAAAATTTTCAAATATGTTTATCTTGACAAATCCATGGAATAAGTATAGCATTACGAGTTTTTTAAAAATACGAAAAAGTATTGAGATAATAAGGAGAGTTTAAAAATGTACGCAGTTATCAGAACCGGAGGAAAGCAATACAAGGTTCATGAAGAACAGATCCTGAAAGTTGAAAGGCTTGACGGTGCCGAAGGTTCTCAGATTGAATTTGATGACATCCTCATGTATTCAGATGGTGAAACCATCACCCTTGGAAGCCCGAAAGTTGAAAATGCCTTAGTCAAGGCACACATTCTTGATCAGGGAAAGGGTAAAAAAACATTGGTCTTCAAGTATAAACGTCGCAAAGGCTACAGAAAGATGAAAGGCCACAGACAGTATTATACTGAAATTAAAATAGAATCCATTTCAGCTTAGATACCGGATTTAAATTTAGGGAGAAATCTAATGTCACATAAAAAAGCAGCGGGAAGCACGAAAAACGGCCGCGATTCTAACGCGCAACGGCGCGGCGTTAAAAAATTTGGTGGGGAAAGAATTCTTGCAGGGACAATTCTTGTAAGACAGGTTGGCACCAAAATTCATCCGGGCAACAATGTTGGTCTGGGCAAAGACTATACCCTTTTTTCCAAAATTGACGGTGTTGTAGCTTATGAAAGAAAAGGCCGCAATAGAAAAAAAGTCAGTGTTTATGACGCGTGAAGTTTGTAGATGAAGCAATTATCACTGTCAAGTCCGGTGATGGCGGCCGCGGATGCACAAGCTTCCGACGGGAACGATACATTGAAAGAGGCGGGCCTGATGGTGGCGATGGTGGTGATGGCGGCGATGTCATTCTGAAAATTGATCGGAGTAAGCGCACCTTATACGATTATCGCCGTCAAAAATTACTCAAAGCCAAAAATGGCGCACCCGGACAGGGCAAACAAAAACACGGCAAAAACGGTTCTAACTGCACGATCAGCCTACCCCCCGGAACAATTGTTACCAATGCAGATACCAACGAAATCATTGTCGATCTAACCGATACCGATCATGAATATATCATTGCCGGGGGCGGCATAGGCGGACGAGGCAACAAACGTTTTGCAACCTCTACCAACCGGGCACCCCGGCATTCTCAACCCGGCATTCCCGGTGTTGAACTCAAGCTGAAACTGGAGCTGAAACTTCTTGCCGATGTCGGGCTTGTCGGCTTGCCCAACGCAGGGAAATCAACTCTTATCAGCAGCATATCTGCCGCCCGGCCCAAAATCGCTGATTATCCTTTTACAACACTGACCCCGATCCTTGGTATGGTAGAACCCCCTTTTGGAGAACCCTTTGCAGTAGCAGATATCCCGGGACTTATTGAGGGTGCCCATGAAGGCACCGGCCTTGGCATCAGTTTTTTAAAACATATTGAAAGAACAGGTGTTCTGGTTCATCTGATTGATTCTTTTCAAATAGATCCTGCATCCCCTCTTAAATCTTTTAACCTGATAAACAATGAATTATCCAGTTACAGTCAAACACTGGCAAAAAAAACTCAGATTGTCGTACTTAACAAGATTGACTTGCCGGACACGCAGGAAAAGGTTAAAATATTTAAAAACGCTTTAAAAAATATCCGTGTGTTGACTCTTTCAGCGGCCACGGGTAAAGGGACAAAAGAACTCATTAAACTTTTATCTTCCAAGCTTACAAAGAGTAAAAAATGAATGCCGGACTTTTTGGCGGGACCTTTAATCCTTTTCACAATGGCCACATTAGTATTATCCAGCATGTTAAAAAAAAATGCGGGTTGGAAAAAATATTTTTAATTCCTTCTGCAACACCGCCCCACAAACCCCATATCAACCTTGCCCCGGCCAAAGACAGATTTGATATGGTAAAAGTAAGTTTAAAAAACCATGAAGACCTTCTGGTATCAGATAAAGAATTAATAAGGAAAGGGCCTTCCTTTACCATTGATACCATCAATGCATTTAAAAAAGAATATGGCAAACAGGCCAACTTTTTCCTTTTAATGGGATCTGATGCATTTTTAGACATAACAACCTGGAAACACAAAAACCAAATTTTTGAAGCCCTTCAAATTATTATCATGTTAAGAGGCCATTGGGAAAATTATAATGCCATTACCTCTTTTATTGACGAAAACATATCAAAGGGGTACATTTTCAATGAACTAAGCAATACTTTTTCCCATAAAAAGAAACAGAAAATAATAATTTGCAAGGTACCCAAAATAGATATTTCCTCCACAATGATCCGGGAACGGATAAAAAATAACGAATCCATAAAAGGTCTTGTGCCTGCAAATGTCGAAAAAATTATCAGGACAAAGGAACTCTATAAATGAAAAATTCCGTCACGACAAAAAACGATCTTAAAAAATACCTGACCCCTGCTTTTGAAAGGAAGGCAACATCAATTGCCGCCATTGATGTAAAACAACTTACTTCTTATACGGATACCCTTGTGATTATTGAAGCAAACTCCCGACGTCAGGTAACATCCATTGCCGAACATTTGATTAAAAGTTTAAAAGGCCGGGGAATAAAGGCCGTTGGTGTTGAAGGCGTAAAAGACGGTGAATGGGCATTGCTTGATTATGGAGAAGTTATCATTCATATTTTTCAATCCGAAACAAAATCCTTTTATGATCTTGAAGGGCTGTGGGCTGATGCCTCAAGAATTGATCTTTCGGAATTTGAAGCGGCATATAAATCATAGGAGAATGATGATGAACTCCAAATCGCACCCTGTCAATATTTTAATGATTCTTGACGGGTGGGGTATTAATAATGAAAAACAAGGGAATGCATTTGCGATAGCCAATACTCCTTTTTTGGATTCTCTGCTAAAAAATTTCCCCAGCTGCAAACTTTTATGTTCAGGTAACGCAGTAGGCCTTCCCGACGGAACCATGGGCAACTCGGAAGTCGGTCACATGAATATCGGTGCCGGTCGTAAGGTTTTACAAAGTTTTGTGCGAATAAATCAGGCTATTGACGACCGGACATTTTTTAAAACTCCGGCACTTTTAGATGTTATGGCCAGGGTTTCGAAATCGAAAAGCAGTCTCCATCTTATGGGCCTGCTTTCAGACGGTGGTGTCCACAGCCATATTTCCCATCTTTTTGCCCTGATTGACATGGCAAAACAAAATGGTGTTGAACATCTTTTTATCCACCCGATACTTGACGGCCGGGATACGGCACCCACCAGCGGTATTACCTATATAAAAAAGCTTCAAGACTATCTTACCAAGCATAAATACGGCAAAATTGCCACCCTTACCGGCCGTTATTGGGCCATGGATAGAGACACCAGGTGGGACAGGGTTGAAAAGGCGTATAACCTTTTTACAAAAGCCGAAGGTGTGATTGAACAAGACCCTGTTAAAGCCATTCAAAATGCCTATGATTCAGGTCAGACCGATGAGTTTGTCAACCCTGTTTTTCTTGGTGATACCTCCCCGGCAAAAGGCGATCCTAAGGGTACGATTAAACATGGAGACGGCATTGTCTTTTTTAATTTCAGGGCTGATCGGGCAAAAGAAATCACAAGAGCCTTCACTGAACCCGGCTTCAATGAGTTTGCCAGGGGAAAAAGAATAGAGATTGCAGGCTTTGTCTGTATGACACAATATGATAAAAATTTTGATCTGCCGGTGGTATTTGCTCCCCGGCACCTGGATAATATTCTTGGAGAAATATTAAGTAAAAACAACATTCCTCAGCTTCGAATCGCTGAAACCGAAAAATACGCCCATGTGACCTATTTTTTTAACGGCGGCGATGAAACGGTTTTTGACGGAGAAGAAAGAATTCTCATCCCTTCTCCCAGAGATGTGGCAACCTATGATGAAAAACCCCAAATGAGTGCTTTTGAATTGGCAGATACGGCTTGTGACAAAATCAGGTCGGGAAAATTTGAGTTTATCATCCTCAATTTTGCCAATATGGACATGGTGGGACACACAGGAATTCTAAAAGCTGCCGTCAAAGGATGTGAAGCCGTGGACACGTGTACAAAAAAAGTTGTTGAGGCAATATGGAAGACAGGTGGCACTGCATTGGTGACAGCAGATCATGGGAATTCAGAACAGATGATGGAAGATGACGGTTCCCCTCACACCGCCCACACCTTGAACCCTGTAAGGTTGATACTGGCAGGGAATAATTTTAAAGATATATCAATGAAGAACGGTATTCTTGGTGATATCGCCCCGACTATTCTAAAGATATTAAATATTGAACAACCTTCTGAAATGACAGGAACTCCTTTAATATGAATTTTGATTATATTATCACCGATTATATCACAGGCAAAGGTGTAAGAAATGTAGGGCCTGAGGCCAGCAGACAGATATTTGAAAAATTTCTGGTCGAGGGAAAAGGATATGACAAAAAGGATATACGGGTGGATGAAGAACTGATTGTACAGTTTAAAGGTGAAGACTATATTTCAGCCATTGACCTGATTGTATATTGCAAAGAAAAAGCCTTAATGGCCATTACCTGTGTGGCCGGTTCTATCGGGTCCTATGAAAGAGAAATTCTGGCCGGTGCCAGACTGGTTTATGACTATCAAATCCCCTTTGCCGTTTCAACGGATGCAAGGGATGCGATGGTATTGGATACGCTTTCCGGGAAAAAAGCAGGAGAGGGCCTTGATGCGATACCGTCAAAAGAAAAAGCCCTTAAACTGATTGGAAACATTAAGTTTGAGCCCCTTGATGAAAACAGAAAGGAGCGGGAAATGATCATTTACCGCTCCTTTAACCTGGAAAAAGTCAATATTTAAAAATCAGGCTCTTGGAACCTCTTTATTGCAATGTTTGCAAAGCTTTGCCCTTTTTTTGATAATCTCAGCACAATAGGGGCATTCACGGGTATAATGTCTTTCATGAAGCTGCTCTATGGCTTTTTCCACCCCTTTCTGGAGGACAGGAGTGGGGAATTTATGATTAACTAAATGCTCTACTGCTTCAGCATCGCCAAGTTCCCCAACCATTTCTGCCGCCTTGAGTCTTGCCTTGGGTGGAATTTTGGGATCAAGACAGATCTTTAAAATCTCATCCCAGTCCTTTGACATATAATACTCGGTTAACACTGAAAAGGTTTGTTTTAAAAGTTCTTTTTTAGCTTCTTCCCGGATCAGGATCTCATCGTCCATTTTTCCACCCGTACCACCAACGGGACTGAATACGGGCATATATTCAAAATTTTTCCGTCCCGGTTCAACATAACACCGATAGGATGCCGGAGCTTCCATGGTTTCCTGAAGATGATCCCAGCCTTTTTTATAGCTTGAGCATTCATCATTGAAACAGACAAACATATATGGGGTCCCCCAGCCAAGTCCATCACCAAAACTAAAGGGGGGGACTTCCCACAATGTCATCTCAACATTACAGTGCGGACATTTGGGTTTATCCATTTTTAAATATTTTTCAAGAAGCTCTTCTTTTGTTTCAAACGCCATGATATCACTCTCCCATCCTATTCAATAACAGCGAGGACATCGTCTTTGGCAACAGAGTCTCCACTATTATAGTTCACGGCTTTGATCACACCGCTTGTCGGCGCCGGCAATGCATTCTCCATTTTCATGGCTTCAATGACTACAACTGTTTCACCCTCATTAACCGAATCACCCATATTCTTTTCATATTTAATCACCATACCAGGCATAGGTGCTTTTACAGGAGTCCCAGCTGCTACTGCAGGTTCAGGGGCTGCTTTGGGTTCTTCTTTTAGTGCGGGCTTGGGTGCTGCAGGAGCTGCAGGAGTAACAGGGGCCACTGGAACCGCCACAGGCTGAGCAGGTGCAGCAGCGACAGGAGCCGCATAAGTAATAACAGGCGCACCCCCCACTTCATCAACACCTACTTCAAAATATTCATCCTCTACAAAAACATTAAAGGTACGGGCATATTCGCTCTTTTCAGGAATATCCTGTGGTGCGGGTTTTTCAATGAGTTCACCTTTCCTGGCTTTTGCAAGTATCTGATCCTGTTTTTCCACATCTTCAAGTGTAATGGGTTTTAAACTTTCAGGCACCTGCTCCTTACCATATTTCTGCATGAGAAATTTTTTACCGGTAACAGGGAAAAGAGCATATAAAATAAGATCTTCATCATCTACAGCCAGGTCGCCAATCTCTTTTTTTGCATTTTCAAGTTCAGGCTCAAGTACTTCTGCAGGCCGACAGGAGATGGGTTCCTCTCCTCTTTCATAGCCTTTAAGTGCTTTTTTCTGCACTTCAGGATCAATGGGAACACTTGTTTTACCATAAAGCCCATAGCAAAGATCTTTTACCTGGGCCGTAACCATTTTATATCGTTCCTCGGGTGTATCAAACAACACATTGTTGACCGTCTGAATACCGACAATCTGGCTTGTGGGTGTTACCAGGGGAATCTGGCCCAGTTCTTTTCTGACCCTTGGCAGTTCTTTAAGGACATCATCCATTTTATCCAGCGCATCCATATCCCTTAACTGGTTTACAAGGTTGGATAGCATGCCGCCGGGTGTCTGGTGAAGCAGAACATTGATATCAATACTTGAAACTTTGGTATCATCCAGAAGATGTTTGTATTTTGGCATTACTTCTCTTTCCAAAATTTCATTGATATCTGCCAAGGCGTTAATATCAAATCCTGTATCTCTGTTGGTGCCGAGAAGAGACATAACAAAGGGCTCCAAAGCAGCATGGGATGTTCTGTAGGCATAGGGTGTCAAACAGGTATCAATGATGTCCACCCCTGCCTCAATGGCCTTAAAATGGCTCATGGGTGACATTCCGGAAGTAAAATGGCTGTGAAGGTGAATCAATGGTTTAACATTGTCTTTTAAGGCTTTGATCAGTTTATAGGCATCATATGGTGCCAGAAGACCAGCCATATCCTTGACACAGATACTGTCCGCACCCATGTCTTCAAGTTCTTTTGCTTTTTTAATATAATACTCAAGGGTGTATACATCTCCGCCTATTCTGGGTTCAGTCAAAGTATAGCAGATACAGCCCTGGAAATGAGCGCCGCATTCCTTAATCACAGGGACAACGGTTTCAAAATTACGATAATCATTTAATGCATCAAAGGTTCTGAAAACTTCCATTCCATTGTCAACGGTCTTTTTCACAAACAGTTTTGCCACATCATCGGCATAATTTCTATACCCCACAAGATTCTGACCCCTTAAAAGCATTGAAAAGGGAGTCTTTTTTAAATATCTTTTCAGGGTCCGAAGTCTTTCCCAGGGATCTTCCCCTAAAAATCGATGCATGGCATCAAATGTGGCACCGCCCCAGACTTCCATAGCCCAGAAACCGATCTCATCCATTTTTTCTGCAACAGGGATCATATCCTCTGTTCTTCCCCTTGTAGCAAAAAGAGACTGGTGACCATCCCGCAAAGATATATCCTCTATCATCAATTTATGTTTAGCCTCTGGCCTGTCTTTACCATACTTCATCTCAGTCATTTCAACTTGGGTGTGCTCACTCATTTATTTTCTCCTGAATAATTTATTTTTTTTATCAAAATCTTTTATTTAAACATTCTCAGCTGCATCATTGAATTGGCCTGCATATGGGTCTGCCGGCCCGATATTCCCCAGATATTATTTTGCACCAGCAGGGGTTGTACAGCAGGTTCGGCAACGGGTTCAGCAACGCCAGACATAACCGATGCTTCTTCTGATGTCTTGATGTAGGCAAATACAGCCGCCATAGCAGCTGATAATTTTTTTTTATCCATTTTCATCCCTTTTCCTATACAGGTATATTTCCATGTTTTTTAGCCGGTCTTAACTCTCTTTTTGTTGCCATGGCCTCAAGGGCATCAATGAGTCGAGGCCGTGTTTGAGATGGTTGAATCACCGCTTCCACATACCCTCTTGCAGCAGCGCAATACGGGTTGGAAAATTTCTCATTATATTCGTCAATTAATTCTTTGCGCTTTGCAGCCGGATCATCTGCGGCTTTGATCTCTTTTGCATGAATGATGTTGGCAGCCCCTTCAGCACCCATGACAGCAATTTCAGCAGTAGGCCATGCAAAGGCCATATCCGCTCCCAGATGTTTTGAACACATGGCAAGATAGGAACCGCCATAATCTTTTCTTGTCACCAGTAAAAGTTTGGGAACGGTTGCTTCGGAATAACACCATAAGAGTTTTGCACCATGCCGGATAATGCCTCCCCACTCCTGGTTGCTTCCCGGCAGATAACCCGG
>JAHOYS010000219.1 GCA_019038815.1 Desulfobacterales bacterium
GCATGGGTAATTTTTGATGAATCAAACTGTGCTATTCTTCCGTCCCGTTTTTTAATTTGATCAAACATGTATCCACCTCTTGAAATCTGATTGAAATTAACATATCTTTTGTAAGTGTTTTAATGACTATAAACAGAATAATAGATTTAATCAACATATTGTTGTTTGTCAAGAGAAAAAATCTATATATTGTGATTTTAACATACGTTTACTATAAATACAAATGCAATTAGATCAAAACCCATTTTTCAGAAAAGCCATAACACCCTGGTATGATTCAAACTTTGCCTGCTGGTCGATTATCGTCATAATGTTTTTTGTTTTTGTCTTTGCCTTGGCCGGTGTTTTTGCCGGCTTTAACAATCAGGATTTCCACGAACATATATGGTTTCCAGGCTTTCTGGCATTTTTAAGCTTATTTCTTGTGGTTAAAATATTTTTAAGACTTCAAGGGCGTTCAAAAAGCGACTAATTATTCTTTAACAAAACCTCGATAAGATGGTATAGAATTTTCGCTGTCACCCCCCAGATCAGGATATCCTCATAGGGATAAGTCAACTGCATGACATTGGGTGTTTGCCGATGAAAATCTTTTTTTTTATGCAGATTAATCAAATAGTTTAAAGGAATCTGAAACACCCTGGATATTTCAAAGGTATCATGTTTAATAATATCTTTTTTATTCCAGATACCGATCCAGGCTTCAATATCCTTGCTGTTAATGGTTTGAAAATGCCCTAACGAACCAAGAACCTCTACGTTTTCCCGGTTTATCCCCATTTCTTCTGAAAGTTCCCTTAAAGCCGTATCTTTTGTTGAAAGATCCGTCCTGTCTTTATGCCCGCCTGGAAACGCCATCTGGTTGGCCCAGGGATATCCTTTTACATCTGCTTTCTGAATAAACAGTAATTCAACTTCCTTATTAAAAACAAACAACACAATCACGCTGGTTGGCTGAAACAGGCCATCATCCGGAGGCCCGGGGTGAGATCCGTTTTGAACTGCTGCTCGAATAATACTGATACACTTATTGTTATCCATGAAACCTTCACCTGAAACATTCAAACAAAACCCGGAAAAGATACAGGGAAAGAGCGCCATTGTCAAACACCCTTATTTCATGCAATAATATTCAGACAACTATAGTATAAAACCAATATCTTAATATGAATATTTGTTTGGAATAGTATGAATGAAATCTTTTGAAGAAGTCTCGCTCCTTTATGAAATCAGTGAAGCACTGAACCAGCATATGGACATGAACAAATCGTTGTTCAAGATATTAAGTGTTCTATCTGAATCCTTGAATCTGGTCAGGGGAATTATTTTTCTGATCAACTCTGAAACCGGTGAAATACGGATTGAAATTGCCCATGGCATTTCTGAAGATATCACTCGTCAAATTAAGTATCTTCCCGGTGAAGGCATCATCGGCAAAGTTATTCAAGAAGGAGAGTCGGCTGTTGTCCCACGGATAAGCGAAGAACCGTTATTCCTGGATAAAACCCATTCGAGAGATATTGTAGAAGGCCAGGACTATTCTTACATATGCGTTCCCATAAAAAAAGACAATCGTGTTGTCGGTGCCATCAGTGCGGACAGACCCTTTGAAGGCAAAAAATCTCTGGAAAAAGGAGAAAAACTCTTGTCGGTTGTGGCAGCCATGGTGGCTCACCATGTCATCAACATAGAAACCGTCCGGGTTGAAAAAGATCAGTTAAAAACAGAAAACCTTCGATTGAAATCAGAGCTTGAAAACAGATACAGTTTTACCAATATCATTGGAAATTCCAATAAAATGAGAGAAGTTTTGCAAATGATCTCCCAGGTATCTTCTTCTTCAGCAACTGTTTTGATCCGGGGAGAAAGCGGTACTGGAAAGGAGCTTGTTGCCAATGCCATTCATTATAACAGCGATAGAAACAAAAAACCTTTTATCAAAATAAATTGTGCCGCCATACCCGAAAATCTTATTGAAAGCGAATTGTTCGGCCATGAAAAAGGGGCGTTCACCGGAGCTTCCCGCCAGAAAAAAGGCAAGTTTGAAATGGCAGACACAGGAACCATCTTCTTAGATGAAATCGGCAACATGGCTCCCTCTGCCCAGGTAAAACTGTTAAGAGTTCTGCAGGAAAAGGAATTTGAAAGATTAGGAGGATATAATCCCATAAAAAGCGATGTCAGAATTGTTGCCGCCACAAATTCCAATCTTGAAGAGATGGTCCAGCAGGGCAGATTCAGAGATGATCTTTATTTCAGGCTGAATGTATTTCCCATTTATATTCCAAGCCTTAGAATGAGAAAAACAGATGTGATTCTGCTGGCTGACCACTTTCTTGAAAAATACAGAAAAGAACATGGTAAGGCTATCAAAAGGATCACAACTCCTGCCATTGACATGATGATGGAATACCACTGGCCCGGAAATGTAAGAGAGCTTGAAAACTGTATTGAACGCTCGGTTATCCTCTGTAATGAAGGAGCAATCCACAGCTATCATCTTCCGGCCACTCTTCAAACAGGAATAAAATCCAAAACGCTTCCGCGTTCCCTTGAAGATGCTGTGGCCCATCTTGAAAAAGAAATTCTAATGGATTCTTTAAAAAATACCAAAGGGAATATTAATAAGGCGGCAAAATATATTGGGGTTACTGTCAGGAAATTTTCTTATAAGGCGGCAAAATATAATATTAATTATAAAGATTACAGATAATTTGAGGGTTATGCCATGAAAAAAATATTTTTTTTCGTATTTCTATTGTCTCTTTTGTTCATTTTTTCTGCCTGTGAGAATAATAACATAAAACCGGGGTTTTCAAAAAACGGTACGTCCGGTAAAATATCTGATCTTGAAAACATTACTACCGTTGAAAAGCAGGAAGTCACCCAGATGTATGAAGCTGTCGGAACCATCCGGCCTTTGACAGAATCCGTGATTGAATCCCAGATAAGTGCGCAGGTTATAAAAGTATCCTGTGTTCCAGGCACACCCGTAAAAAAAGGACAGCTTCTCATCCAGCTTGATGCAAGACGTCTCACAACCCAGCTCAAACAGGCAAAGGAAGGACTTGCCGTTGCAAAAAACAACCTGAAACAAAATTATAAATCCATGGATGAAGCAAAGGCCGGCCTTGACCAGGCAAAGGCGGCATACAGCAGAACGAAAAAACTGTTTGAATCTGATATTGTAACCTCTCAAAAACTTGAAATTGACAAAGCAGGGTACCTTCAGGCAAACGCTCGACTTGGAAAATCCCAGGAAGCTGAACTCTCATCAAAAGCATCCATCAGACAGAGCGAAGAACTTGTTAAAGAAGCCCAAATCGCTCTTGGCTATTCCGCGATTATATCACCTGCAACCGGTGTTGTGGTGGAAAGAATGATTGATCCGGGAGATCTTGCCGTCCCGGGGAAACCGCTTTTAATGATCCAGACCAGCGGTGCCTTAAGGCTTGAGGCCAATGTAAGAGAAGGATTGATCAGTCGTATCATACTGGGAAATGATTATCAGATCAAAATTGAAACCATAGGGAAAACCGTGGTGTCAAAAATAGATGAAATTGTTCCCTATGCCGATCCGGCCACCCGGACATTTCTTGTAAAAGCATCCCTGCCCGAGACACCGGGTATTTATCCTGGAATGTTTGGAAGGCTTCTTATTCCCGTTGAAAAAGAAAAGACCCTCCTCATTTTACAAAAGGCTGTGGTCCGGGTGGGCCAGCTTGAACTGGTTTATGTAAAAAAAGAGGATGTCTGGCAATCAGTCTATATCAAAACAGGCAAAAAATTCGGTAAGAAAATCGAAGTGCTTGCAGGGCTCACTGGAAATGAAACCATAGGATACAACTAAGCATGGCTGAAAAAAAAGATTCAATTCTTACCGGTATTGTAAGGCTTTTTCTAACCTCCCAGCTGTCAATTATGTTGATCATTATTTCACTGGCCCTGGGTGCATTCAGTATCTATATCACCCCAAAAGAAGAAGAGCCCCAGATCGTTGTTCCCATGGCGGATATCTATGTGGAAGCACCGGGAGCAAGTCCGGCAGAGATAGAAAAACTTGTGGCAACCCCCCTTGAAAAAATGTTGTGGGAAATTGACGGGGTTGAGTATGTATATTCCATGTCCACGAGGGAAAAAGCCGTTGTTACTGTCCGTTTTTTTGTGGGAGAAGACAGGGAAAACTCTCTGGTCAAACTTAACAACAAAATACAGATGAACCTGGACAGGGTGCCGCCCATTGTGACCAACTGGCTGGTCAAACCCATTGAAATAGACGATGTCCCTATTTTAAATCTCACCCTTTATTCAGATCAATACAGTGATCATGAGCTTCAAAGGGTGGGAGAAGAACTAATCGCAAGACTGTCAAGGCTTGACAATATTTCCAGGTCTTCCATTTACGGGGGAAGAAAAAGAGAAATAAGGGTTGAGCTTGACCCTTTAAGAATGAAGGGATTCGGTATTTCAATACAGGATATTGAACAGGCGCTTCAAGGGGCGGATGTCTCCACCCAGGCAGGTTACTTTAACAAAAACAATACCCAGATCACCATTACCAGCAGTTCTTTTTTAACATCGGTTGACCAGGTGAAAACCCTTGTGATATCGGCAAGAGAGGCAAAGCCAGTCTATCTTGAAGATGTGGCAAATATCATTGACGGCCCCAAAGAGGCAGATTCCTATACCCGGATCGGCTTTTCCAATTTTTATAAAAAGACCCATGATATTCAGTCTGACAGGCCTTTGTCTTTTCCCTGTGTGACCCTGGCATTTTCAAAGAAAAAGGGTACCAATGCCGTCACCGTGGCCCAATGCCTGATTGAAGAAGTTGAAAAACTTAAAAACACCATCATTCCCGACGGCATTTATGTTGAAGTGACCCGAAACTATGGAAAAACCGCCCAGACCAAGGTAAATGAGCTTTTAAAGTCCCTTGGATTTGCCATTATTTCCGTTGTCATCCTTCTGGCACTTACCCTGGGATGGCGGGAAGCAGCAGTTGTTGCCCTTGCAGTTCCCATATCGTTTTCACTGGCACTTTTCATGAATTATATTTTAGGGTATACCATCAACCGGGTCACCCTGTTTGCCCTGATTCTTTCTTTGGGGCTGGTGGTGGATGATCCCATCACCAATGTGGACAATATTCAGCGGCATATTAAGAAAAAATTTTTCAAGCCTTTTGAGGCCACTCTTTACGCTGTGCAGGAAGTATTGCCTCCGGTGATCATGTCAACAATTGCCATTATTATCTGTTTTGCCCCTCTGGCTTTTATTACCGGTATGATGGGCCCCTATATGGCACCCATGGCAATCAATGTGCCCCTGACAGTGACCTTTTCAACGATCTGTGCCCTTACCATTGTTCCCTGGATTTCCTATAAGCTGCTAAAAGATGTAAAAGATAAAACCTCACAAAAAAAAGAGTCGAAACAATATCTGGCAAAGTTTTATAAAGCCATCCTGGCACCTTTCCTGAATAAAAGACACCTGCGGATTTCACTGTTTGTTGTGATTATAATTCTTTTAATCGGTTCGTGTTCTCTGGCGGTGTTCAGGCTTGTGCCATTGAAGCTGCTGCCCTTTGACAATAAAAATGAATTCCAGATTGTAATTGACATGCCCGAAGGAACCTCCCTTGAATATACAGACCGGATTGTTCGGGAATTTGAAAAATATTTAAAAACCGTCAATGAAGTCACCAATTTTGTATCCTTTACCGGAATATCTTCGCCAATGGATTTTAACGGCATGGTCCGGCATTATTTCATCCGTAAAGGCAGCCATCTTGCAGATATCAGAATCAACCTGGCTCATAAATCCAACCGGCAGCAGCAAAGTCATGCCATCCTTTTACGCGTCAGAAAAGATCTTGAAAAAATTGCAAAAGATAACAATGCCCGGGTTCAGCTGGTGGAAGTACCGCCGGGACCACCGGTTCTATCCACACTTGTAGCTGAAATCTATGGCAGTCATGATAAACCCTATGAAGAGCTGCTGCAGGGTGCCCAACATGTTAAATCCGTCATGGAACAGGAACCCGATGTCTCCGATATAAAAATTATGACGGAAAAAAACAGCCAGCGAATGGACATCATTGTTGACAGAGAAAAAGCAGCCCTGCACGGGATTGATACAAGAACCATCCTTGACGCCCTGAAAAGTGCCGTGGGAGGCATCACCCCTGCAAGCCTTCATCTGGACCCGGAAAGAAACCCTTTGTGGATCAAGGTGATTCTTCCCCGGGACAAACGATCCGACATGATCTCCATTTCCCATATTCCCATCAGATCTTCCAACGGCAAGATGATCCCGCTGGCTGAACTTGTCCGTGTGATTGAAACAAAAAATGCAAAGCCCATTTACCATAAAAATCTTGAACCGGTGGTCTATGTGATCGGGGAAATGACCGGAAGAGCGCCCGGAGAAGCCGTTCTGGATATGATGAAAAAGCTTAAAAATGATCCCGTTGAAAAAGGGATCCGTGTCAAATGGGCAGGAGAAGGTGAATGGAAAATTACCCTGAGGGTTTTCAGGGATATGGGCCTTGCCTTTGCTGCAGCTCTTTTTGGTATTTATTTTATCCTTGTCATCAATACGGAATCCTATTTTATGCCCATGTTAATTATGATGGCTATTCCTTTGACCATCTTGGGGATTATGCCGGGATTTTTTATTTTAAACCTTTTTACCAAAAGTGTGGGCGGCTTTAGTGATCCTGTCTTTTTTACTGCCACGAGCATGATAGGCATGATCGCCCTTGGCGGTATTGTAATTCGAAATTCCCTTGTGTTGATCGAGTTTATTCAAGATGCCATAAAAAAAGGCCTTCCGTTCAAGGATGCCATTTTAATCAGCGGGGTTGTAAGAATGCGGCCTATTATCTTAACCGCTTTGACCACAGCCATTGGTGCCTTTCCCATCACCTTTGACCCTGTCTTTTCAGGACTTGCATGGGCATTGATCTTCGGCTTGTTTGCATCAACGCTGTTTACACTTCTGGTGATCCCGGTCACCTATTATGCGGTTTATAAAAAACAATACGAGAGATAAGAGAATGGTCTTTGTTTTTATTGCGGTGAAAATATAACGATCAAAGATTTAGCAACACCATCAACGCCGCGCAGGGCATGGGGAATGCTGGAGTCAAAGTAAATACAGTCACCTTTTTCAAGCAGATGGATCTGTTCAGAAATTCTGAACTCAACAACGCCATCCATGACAAAATGAAATTCTTCTCCTTTGTGATCATTATAGAGCAGCTCTTCTTCTTTTCTGTCCTCTATCTCTACAACGAACGGCTCCATTTGTTTTCCCACCATAGGATACGCCAAAGACTCCCATCGATACCCGACGTTGGATTCATTTTTATGATGAAACAATTTTTTAACACTGTACCGTTCATGTTTTCTTACTACCACAATCCGGTCTCCCATTTCGTGATCCCGGAAAAAATGACTGATTTTTACACCAAGAGCGGTTGAAATCTTAATCAGCGTGGCAATGGGGGGCGCAGCTATATTATTTTCAATCTGTGAGAGCAGCGGCTTGGAAAGCCCGGTCAGATCTGAGACTTCCTGAAGCGTTAAAACCCTTTGCTTACGAAGGTTTCGAATTTTATTCCCCAGGTTAAGTGCAGCAACCTCTTCTTTCACTTTGTTGTCTTTTTTAGATGGCATCTTTTTGTTCGCTTCCTTTTAAAATATTTCAGATTTATTTTTTAAAAATATTTAACAAAAGACAAAAAAGTTTAGCATGATGGAACATTGAGATCAAGACTATTTGTCACTAACAGACTGTTTTCGCCAGGATTACTTATTAATGGCGGTAATCATATGCTATTTGCCGCTCTCGACGAACTCGCCCATTAAGGGATAATCTTCCTCAGCCAGTTGATTGGTTGGATCACCCTCCTGTGTCATGGCTTTCAAGATTTCTTTTTCTTTTTTCATTGGCAGCCGGCCTGTCATGTGAGCGTAACCAACCTGTCTTTTGTCCTGGTTGATAAAGAGTGCGGCTGCTTCTGCCCGGCCATTCTCCTTTATTTTGGTGATGGTCACGGTACATTGGATGGTATCACCAAAATAAACAGGGCTTGTGAATTTAAAACTCATGCCGGTGGCAAGCCATCCCACCTGGCCGCCAAGCTCACAGATCATTGATCCGACCAGGAGACCATGACAGATACACCCTTTAAACCCTTTTTCATCTGTCCAGCGCTCATCATAGTGAACCGGGTTGTAATCCCTTGTCATATCACCAAATAACAGGGTGTCTTTTTTTGTAAATGTTCTTTGATATGTAAATGTATCATCTATTTTAAGACCATTGATAGCTTTTAACCGGATCGGGTTTGCCATATCCTGTTTTCCTTTTTCTGGTTTTAAGATACCTTCAATAATCCTTTAAGTTGATTTTTTATCTGATGAGACAGGCTTTTGAGCGGTTAATATTCTTGCAGACAACTCTAGTGTTCTTGCTAAAAACTGTTCCATTTCAACTGGTTTGACCGGGTTTGCAGATGGAGCTTTGTATTTGAGCGGGTCAAGCAGTTTCCCATTTTTTTTCATTCTAAAATCCAAATGGGGGCCGGTGGCATACCCTGTCATTCCGACATATCCGATCACATCTCCCTGCAACACACTTTGATTTTTTTTCATGCCTTTGGCAAATTTGCTCATGTGGTTATACCCGGTGGTATATCCATTTGAATGACGAATATTAATATATTTTCCCATACCCTTGTTGTAACCAATTTCTGCTATGACACCGTCTCCAACAGTTTTTATGGGTGTGCCTTTTGGGGCAGCATAGTCAACTCCCGGATGTGGTCGATACACTTTAAAAATAGGGTGAAGCCGTCTTTTAGTAAATTTAGATGTAATTCGTGAAAAAGCAAGCGGTGCTTTTAAAAATGCTTTTTGAAGTGAGTTCCCGTTTTCGTCATAATATCCTGACACCCCTTTTGAATTTTTGTGCAAAAAAGCTTTAAAAAGAGTACCGTTATTGGTAAAAAAGGCTGCCTGAATATTACCATAGCCTGAAAACTTGCCATCACGATACCGTTTTTCCACAAGCATCTTGAACTGGTCACCGGGTTGGATATCCCTGATAAAATCAATGTCCCAGGCAAAAATATCAGACAGCTTCCATGCAAGTCTGCTTTGCTCCCCTGATTTTCTTACGGCTTCAACCAGGCTGGATGTAATTGTAGAAGATACCACCTCAAGAGCTGTATCATATTCGATTGGCGCCTGGTTTATGGAAAATATGCCGTTTTCTTTTTGAATAACCAGCCTGATTTCCTTGTTGATTTCATATTCAAATCCAATCAGGTTGTTCTCCTGCAAAAAAATTTTATACGGCTGACCTTTTCTGATGCGTGTTAAAGAAAAAACATCCGAACTTCGCCTGCTTATCTCGTATATGGTTTTCAAGGAAAGATATTTATTGAGTAAAGAAGACGCAGTATCTCCTCGTTTCACGACTCCTTTTACAGCTTGAATATCCGGTTGAATGGTTGAAAAGGCTTTTGAGATATCTTTATCCGGCTTTGATGCAAAAACATTATTTAACCCGAGGCTAAAAATAATACCGGCAAAGAACAGTATAACAATAATTTTTTTCGGATCGATCTTTTTCAGGGCCCGGCGTATTCTCATGTCTTGTTCTTATTTATAATAATTTAGCTAAATTGTTCAGCACCATATACAAACAACCGTATTTAGTAAAGGGCCGGAAATTTAGTTCCCGGCCCCTTTCTGCATAATTTTTATCTGCTTAAAGCGTTATTTTTCTTCTTTGCCAACATCAGCCATCATCTTAAGAATGGTGTATTTATCTGCCACTTCCACATCTATTTTAGCTCTCAGCCGTTTTGATTCTTCGGGAAAGCTCTTTTCAAGGGCTGCAAACCTGGTTTCACCGCCAAGGAATTCCTGCAAGGTTCCGTCGGGAGCTTTTGAGTCGAGAACAAACGGATTTTTGCCTTCTTTGATC
>JAHOYS010000227.1 GCA_019038815.1 Desulfobacterales bacterium
TAAAAATTAATGAAAACGTGTAATATTAATATTGTCCTGTAATTGCATTTCATCGAATTTTTTTCTTAACATTTGTTTAAATTTATTTCGTGTCAAAGGCCATAGCAGGAGTAATCCAAAAAAATCTGTGATCAGTCCGGGTGTGATCAATACAACTCCGGCAATAAATATAATAACAGCATCAATCAATTCTTCTGCCGGCATGAGTCCCTGGTTTAAGTTTGTTCGAAGTTTCAGCATGGTATTCATGCCTTCCATCCTGGCAAGCCAGGCGCCTAAAAAACCTGTTAGAATGACCAGCAAAATTGTATTAAAACCTCCAAGGACGGTTCCAATTTTTATCAATAAATAAAGCTCAATGACGGGAATCAGGGTAAAACATAAAAATAATTTTAAAAGCATTTTATTTGTTCCTCATTGCTTTGGATAATATTAGACATAATGATGCCTAAGCCTTTTTTGTCAAGTATTTTGCATTACAGTATTTTGCATTACTCTTGATATATTTTAAAAAAATCGGTTAAATTGTATCTTCATAAATTCGAGCAATGATTTCTTTTAAAAGTTTTGCGGCAACCATGGATGTCATTGAATTAAGATCCCTGTTTGGATTATATTCAACAATGTCGGCACCTATGATTTTCCCTTTAAGCTGATGGATGATATCGATGACTTGGCGTGTGGTCATTCCTCCGGGTTCATGATGGGAAACACCCGGAGCAAAGGCAGGGTCTATACAGTCTAAATCAAGGGATAAATATACAGGCCCGTCAAATTCAAGTTTGTCCAACCAGTTGATGCCATCCTTCATTTCATTCACTTCAACCCCAAACTTTTGGGCCTGTTCCCGCTGGTGGCCGTTTATGGTCCTGATGCCGGCCTGGACAAGTCTTGCAGCCAGATTTTTTTCCATGATTCTTGCAAAAGGGCAGGCATGGGAATAAATATTGCCATCAAGGCTGTCATACAGATCCGGGTGTGCATCAAGATGAAGGATGTTAAGACGGTCATATTTTTGAGCATATGCCTCTATAATGGGAAAGGTTATGGAGTGGTCTCCACCAAGGGAAAGAAGATAACAGTTTTTATCAAGGACATCCTTGGCTGAATTTTTTATAAGATTAAAATCATCTATATCCTCTTTAAAATCAATATCTCCCAGATCATATAAATGTTTTATAGATTCAAGATCCAGTCCTTTTTCCGACCAGAGATTGGATGAGTCTGAAAAATAGCTTTCCCTGATTTGTCCGGGTGCCGAAGAAGGGCCTTTTTGAAAAGAGGAATTTTTATCAAGTGGAATCCCTAAAATACAAATGCTGCCATTTTGAATATTTTTTTTTACAGGTTTCATTTTTCTTAAATAATTTTCAGGCTGATATCCGGGTTCCAGATGTTTTTAATATCTTTTCTTTTAACAGATTTATTGATGATATTAAGGAAAGAATTCCTGGTAATCTCAATGGCTCCCATGTTGAGAAGATGGTTTGTCGTCACCTGGCAGTCAATCAGGTCAAAGTCGTATTTTTCTAAATAGTTTGCAATTGCGACAAGAGCAATCTTGGACGTATCATTTTCAAAGGAAAACATGGATTCACCAAAAAAAGATCCGCCAAGGCAAACGCCGTACAATCCGCCGACTAACCTGCTGTCTCTCCAAGTTTCAATGGAATGGGCATGTCCCAGTTTATGAAGTTTAATATACGAATCTATCATTTCATCCACAAGCCAGGTGCCTTTTGCACCATTTTTTCTCGGCCCTGCACAGGAAATAATAGTTCGCTCGAATGCGTTATCTATTGTAACTTTAAAAAGATTTTGTCTAATTTTTTTATTCAAACTTTTTGAAATATTAATATCTTTGGGGAAGAGCACAAGCCTTGGATCAGGCGACCACCACAAGATGGGCTCATCTTTTAAAAACCAGGGAAATATTCCATTTGCATAGGCAATAAGAAGCCTTTTAGGTGACAGATCTCCCCCGACACATAAAAGTCCGTCAGATCTTGAAAGCCAGGCCGGGGGAAAGTCTAATTTTTTTGATAACCTGAAAAGAGGCATTCAGTTCTTAAATATAAAATTAAGCTTGTTATTCTTAAGGCCGATTGAAAGCTTACCACCTTTTGAAAGTTTGCCAAAAAGGATTTCATCTGTGAGCTTATCTTTAATTGTTGTCTGGATAAATCTTTCCAAAGGTCTGGCGCCAAATTTCGGGTCATACCCTTTTGCTGCAAGAAATGATCGAACTTTAGCAGAATAGCTCAGAGTAATTTCTTTGACCTTGAGCATGGATTTAAGTTCTTTCATGTTTTTATCAACTATCATTTCCATGACCTTGGAGGACAGATGGTTAAACTGGACAATACCGTCAAGCCGGTTCCGAAATTCAGGGCTGAATGCTTTTTCAATGGCTTTTAACCCTGTGGAATCAACATGTGCTGACTGGGACCCAAAACCGATGGCGTTGGCGCTCATTTCCCTTGCACCGGCATTGGTTGTCATGATGATGATAACATTCCTGAAATCTGCTGATTTGCCGTTGTTATCCGTCAGTGTAGCATAGTCCATGACTTGTAAAAGAATATTAAAAAGATCCATATGGGCTTTTTCAATTTCGTCCAGCAGCAGAACAGAGTGAGGATGTTTTCTGATACTGTCCGTTAGAATGCCTCCCTGCTCAAATCCAACATATCCGGGAGGAGCCCCGATAAGCCTGGAAACAGCATGCTTTTCCATGTATTCACTCATGTCAAATCTTAAAAACTCTATTCCCATATGATGGGCAAGCTGTTTTGCAAGTTCTGTTTTGCCGACGCCGGTGGGTCCCATGAAAAGGAAAGATCCAATGGGGCGATCCGGTGAGGCAAGACCTGCTCTTGATCTTTTAATGGAAGTGGTCATGGTCTCAATGGCATTATCCTGTCCAAAAATGACCTTAAAAAGTCTTTTGTGCAAAGATTCCAGGTTGGCTTTATCTGTCGATGTAACACTTGTGACAGGTACTTTGGCAATTTTAGCAACAATTTTTTCGATATCTTTGGGGCTTACGGTTTTCCGCCTGCCTTTTCCCTTCAGCCGCAGGTAGGCACCTGTTTCATCAATAACATCAATGGCTTTATCCGGCAGAAGCCGGTCATTGATATATTTATCAGAAAGATAGGCTGCAGCTTCTATCGTTTCAGCCGAGTATGTCAGTTCGTGATGCTCTTCATAGTAAGGCTTAAGCCCATTTAAAATTTGAGTTGTCTCTTTAACAGAAGGCTCTGAAACTTCAATTTTTTCAAATCTTCTTGAAAAAGCCCGGTCTTTTTCAAAATGATTTTTATATTCTTCATAGGTTGTAGTGCCGACACATTTAATATCCCCGGAAGAAAGGGCCGGTTTTAAAATATTTGAGGCATCCATGGAACCGCTGGTGGTTGCACCTGCGCCAACAACCGTATGGATTTCATCGATAATCAGCAATGAATTTTCTTTGGATTCAAGGGCAGTAATAACATCTTTGAGGCGTTGTTCAAAGTCTCCTCGATATTTTGTTCCGGCAAGGAGAGCTCCCATATCAAGGGAAAAAAGCTCACAATTCTCCAAAAGATCCGGCACTAACTTGTCATGTATCTGTATTGCAAGTCCTTCGGCAATTGCTGTTTTTCCAACTCCGGGATCACCCACCAGAATAGGATTGTTTTTTCTTCTGCGGCAAAGAACCTGCATGACCCTGCTCATTTCATCAGCTCTTCCGATGAGGGGATCAATCTTTTTGTCTGCAGCCTTTTTCAAAAGGTTTGTTGTAAAAGTTGCCAAAGGATCTTTCTTTTTTTGTCGCTTTGTTTTACTGTCGGTATGTTTAAATATTTTCTGGGAAGGCCCCAGAGAAGGGCTGGCTTTTTTCGCAGGTTGTGCAGTATGTGAAATATATTTCAATACGTCAAGACGGGTAATCCCCTCTGACTCAAGATAAAATGCAGCATGGGAATCTTTTTCCTGAAAAATGGATGCAAGAATATCCCCTAAATTGACTTCATTCTTCTCAGCAGATCTGGCATGGTTGATGGCTCGCTGTATCATCCGCTGGAATCCTATGGTCTGCTGTAACACATATTCTTCTTTTGCATCAATTCTGGTTAATTTTTCATCAAAGAATCTTTCAAGTTCTTCTTTTATCTGTGTCGGGCTGCCACCGCATTTTTCAATAGTCTGGGCACCTGTTTCATGGTTCAGGATTGCATAAAGAACGTGTTCAACACATACATACTCATGCCTTCTTTTTTTTGCCTCCCGTACGGCAAAACCGAGAGTTGTACTGAGTTCTTTGCTAATCATAATCTTACTCCTTCTCCATTGTACTTTTTAAAGGAAAATTTTTATTGCCTGCCAGGCTGTGTACTGTTTCAACTTTAGTCTCTGCGATCTGCCTTGGGTAGATACCACATATTTCTTTTCCTCTATTATGTATATTAAGCATCATTTGCGTCGCTTTTTCAAGTGATTTTCCGAAAACGCTCACAAGAATTTGTACAACAAACTCCATAGTAGTATAATCGTCATTATGCAGGATGACTTTATACATGGCAGGCCGATCATGTTTTGATCCAGATGAAATCTCATCTTTTATTTCTGAATCAGTAGATGCCATTGCCGGTATTCCCTAAGCCATACAGCATTTTTTGTATTTTTTACCGCTTCCGCAGGGGCAGGGATCATTTCTTTTTATTTTTTTAGAAGATCGTTTGACCGGCTGCTTAATGCTGGACCCATCTGAATGTGAAAAAGTAAGACCGTCTTGTTCTTCTTTTTTCATCTCATCCACCTGAGAAGAGGTTGATATCTGGATTTTGAATAAAATACCCACTATTTCTTCTTTAATCCGTTCCATCAAACCATGGAACATATCAAATCCCTCTTTCTTGTAAATCCGCAAAGGATCCTGCTGTGCATATCCACGCAGCCCGATTCCCTCTTTTAAATGATCCATGGATAGCAGATGTTCTTTCCACCGGGTATCAACAGTCTGAAGAATAATATGTCTTTCGATTTCCCTTGTGATCTCTTCTCCAATGGATGTTTCTCTTTGATCGTATAGTTTCTTTAAATCTTTAAAAAGAATTTCTGACAGCTGTTCCGGGCTGTGATTTTCATTCACAGCGGTTTCAAGGACAGGGTTAAAGTTAAATAGTTGTTTTATCCTGTTTTCAAGGCCCTGCAGATCCCATTCTTTGACAGGGGTCTTTTCCATGGCAAATTCATCAACAATATCATAGATTTTATCTTCTATCATTTCTATGACAGCCTGTTTCAAGTCTTTTTCAAGCAATGCTTTACGTCTCTGCCGATAAATGACTTCCCTTTGCTGATTCATTACATCATCATATTCAAGCAGATGCTTCCTGATTTCAAAGTTGTGACCTTCAACTTTTGACTGGGCATTTTCTATGGCTCTGCTGATGAAAGTATGCTCAATATGCTCTCCTTCTTCAATCCCAAGTTTGTCCATGACAGCATGAATTCGATCCCCGCCAAAGATTCTTAAAAGATCATCTTCCAAAGACAGATAGAATCTTGAAGACCCCTCGTCTCCCTGTCTGCCTGAACGGCCTCGAAGCTGGTTGTCAATTCGTCTGGATTCATGGCGGGATGTACCAAGGATATGGAGCCCGCCAAGTCCTTTTACCCCTTCTCCAAGAACAATATCCGTACCACGGCCGGCCATATTGGTGGAGATGGTGACAGCTCCTTTTTGCCCTGCATTGGCAACGATTTCAGCCTCTGCTTTATGATGCTTTGCATTTAAAACAGTATGTCTGACGCCCTTTTTTTTGAGTTTTTTACTCATATCCTCGGAAACATCAATGGAGATAGTTCCCACAAGAACAGGCTGGCCTTTTTTATGAAGCCTTATGATTTCTTTTATGGCGGCTTCATATTTTTCTTTTTTTGTTTTGTATATCAGATCCGGGAAATCTTCACGGATCATTTCCATATGGGTCGGGATTACCAGGACCTCAAGGTCATATATTTTTTTAAATTCAGGGGCTTCGGTCTCAGCTGTACCGGTCATGCCTGATAATTTGTTATACATTCTGAAATAGTTCTGGAATGTAATGGATGCAAGGGTCTGATTTTCATTTTCGATTTTAACGTTTTCTTTTGCTTCAAGAGCCTGGTGAAGCCCTTCGCTGTAACGTCTACCCGTCATTAAACGCCCTGTAAACTCATCAACAATGACCACCTGATTGTTTTTAACAATATAATCTGTATCCCGCTTGAAAATCGTGTGCGCCTTCAATGCCTGGTTTACATGGTGGAGTATTTCTATATTTGCCGGATCATACAGGTTGTCCACCTTGAGAAGATTTTCACCCTTTGCGATTCCCACATCTGTTAGAGAAACGCTTTTTGATTCTTCATCAAGTGTATAATCTGTATCTTTTTTAAAGGCCGGGATAATGGTATTGACATGGGTATAAAAATGAGTGGATTTTTCAGCCGGTCCTGAAATGATCAACGGTGTTCTGGCTTCATCAATAAGAATACTGTCAACCTCATCTACAATGGCAAAATTGAGCTCTTTCTGGGCAAGGGATTGGGTGTCAAACTTCATATTGTCCCTTAGATAATCAAACCCGAATTCATTGTTTGTGCCATAAGTGATATCTGAACCATAGGCTGCTTTTCTTTCCTGGTCATCAATATCATGGATAATGGCACCAACGCTTAATCCCAGGAAATTATAAATTTTGGCCATCCATTCAGCATCACGCTTGGCCAGGTAATCATTAACGGTTATAATGTGAACCCCTTTTCCTGACAAGGCATTAAGGTAGGCAGGAAGGGTGGACATCAATGTTTTTCCTTCACCGGTTTTCATTTCAGCAATACTTCCATTGTGAAGTGCGATACCACCAATGAGCTGAACATCAAAATGGCGCAGCCCAAGGGTTCTGACAGAGGCTTCTCTTACCAGAGCAAAGGCAGATGGTAAAATGTCATCCAGGGTTTCACCGTTTCCAAGCCGCTCTTTAAATTTGCTTGTCTCCTGGGCTATCTGTTCATCAGACAGCTGCTGCATCTGAGTCTCAAGCTGATTGATTTCATCAACGATGGGTTGGAGTGTCTTTAAAATCCTGTCATTGTTAGATCCAAAGATCTTCGTAAAAATATTGAATACCATGTATAGGTCACCTAATTTTCAAAAATATAATAAAATTAAATTGTTTCAAATAAGACATATAAGCATTAATTTGCCAAATTAAAACAAAAAATTAAAATTATTTTTTTTATTTGGGGAAAAAATGAAAATGCTGAAAGATTTGCATGCGTACATAAAAATTATAAGGGCTAATTCAGGATGTACTTTAAAGGATTCACAGGAGTTCCGTTAATTCTGACTTCATAATGAACATGAGGCCCTGTACTTTTTCCTGTGTTGCCGAGAAGGCCGATAACATCACCCCGTTTAACCTGTTGACCCCGTTTGACCAGAAGCTTTTTCAAATGCCCGTACTTTGTGACCCGGCCATGGCCATGATCAATCATCACCAGATTGCCAAAGTACATTTTTCTGGCAGCATAAGAGATTCTGCCGTCAGCCGTTGCAAGGATTTTTTTCCCACTTTTATTTGAGATATCCAGGCCTGAATGAAATTCTTTTTTCCCGGTAAAAGGAGATTTTCGATATCCAAACCTTGAACTGATCCATCCGTCAACCGGCCTTATGGAAGGAGTAGATGCAAGAAGGTTCCTTTTTTGCTCAAGCATTTTAATCAGGTGTTCAAAATCAAGTGTTTGTTTCTGGGCTGCAAGATTTGTCTGGTCCACCTGTTGGTGCATTTCACGCATCAGACTGTTATGCTTTTGTTCTAGTGGAATATCCGGGTCGAGTTCATCTCTGGGGATGCCGCCGATACCGATCAAACCGCTTGAATCGCTGGTTTGTTTAATGTCTGCGACAAGCCTTACTTTATCTTCAAATTTTGAAAGATTATCAACCTGTTGTTTTAAAATTTCTATTTCACCGGCAAAATTTTGAACCTGGCTTCTCTGGTTTTTGATTTCATCATTTTGTTTAATGATGGTTTGATTTAAAACAGTATTGTTTAATGATGTTTTTTTAAGTCGAAAGTAATCGTATCCGATAAAGGATGCTCCGCCAATAGCAGTAATAACAGCGAGAAGTATAAACCCTAATGTAGTCTTGCGGATAGAAAATTCCTTGATATCAGAAGTGGCACCGGAATGAAACCATATGTCAACTTTTTTTCTCATTACAACCTTTTTTAGTTAGATATCTTTTTTATGTCAAGTATAATATTAATTACATAAACCCGTTCCGGTCTGCTTGCCTTACTCTCCCTTGTGCCCGAACGATTTTTTACGTGTGACCTTCAGAATAAAGTTGTAAAGTGATTTTTATCAAAGCTGATCAAAATTGAAATATAAACCGGATCATTTTTCGATTGTTGAGATTATTAAGTCAATAATCAAAGCTCGGTCACAGTTTTCTCATTTTTTCTCCTGAAAAAAGATTGATAAAAATTTAATAATGCCTATTTTGATTTCATGCTGAAACCTGAATTACCCTATTATGATGATCCCGAAGGAGCAAGCATTCCTAATGGATTTGATCATGTGATCGATGCCCATGTTCATGTTTTCCCGGGCAAAATATTTGATGCGATCTGGAACTGGTTTGATCAGTATGCCTGGAAAATCCGCTATAAAATCTCCACCAAAGATATTTTCACCCATCTTTTTGACAGGGGTGTTTCCCATGTCCAGTGTTTTGATATGCTGGCCCCATATATGGAGCCTATATATCAGATCTGCTCGGATGAGAAAAAGCCCATGATCATGCACGTTGGAAGAGAGCCCAAAAGCGAAGAATATAAATGTGATCCTTATGAGATCTGCAATGCCGGAATGCTGGAGAGTGTTATTAAAAATTTTCCTGATCTTAATGTGTGTGTGCCGCACCTTGGGTTTGATGAAACAGCGCAATACCGTCTTTTGATAGAAAAATACGATAATCTGTGGACCGATACCACCATGGTGATCACTGATTACTTTCCCATGAAAGAGACCATTGATCTTTCTATATACAGACTGGATCGGGTCATGTATGGCTCTGATTTTCCAAATATCCCCTATGAATGGGACAGGGAACTAAAGGTGTTGGCTCAGTCAAATCTGTATAAAGAGCAATTGGACCAGATCATTTATAAAACTGCTATTGAATTTTTTAACCTGACAGACAACAACCTGGCAAAGCGGTGCAGACCCTATCTTGTCACCTAAACTGACAGGTTATGTTTTAGTATTTCTTTTTTCCATATAAATCAGAGAAAGGAATTTATTTACTACTTGCTCCTTGATTGGTTTATATCTCAATCTTTTGTAAAAACGTATATTCCCTATGCTCTTTGTCCCTGTAAACAACTCATACCTTTGAACATCAGAAAAATGAGTTTCAACAGCATTCATTAGTTTAGTTCCAATCCCTTTCCTCTGGGATTCAGGGTGAACAATTAATCTGCCAATAAAGCATGAATTGCCGTCCGAGTTAATTTGCCTTATGCTTTTAATTTTCGATGCCTTCTCGATCATAAACAGACATCATGGTACCGACCATTGTAGCCACCAATTTCTGCCCACCATCAACGTAGGAGAATAATTCACCTTCTGTTACTGTGATATTTTTACCAGGTTTTTTCACAGTGCCAATTGCCCTGAATAGCTCCCCTTTCGCTGGTGATAGTAGATTAATTTTAAATTCTATGGTGAGGACTGCAGCACCTTTGGGCATTAATGAAAATGCTGCATACCCGCAGGCGCTATCAAGAACAGTTGATACAATACCTGCATGAACGAAACCATGCTGCTGTGTTAAGCTGCTCTGATATGGAAACT
>JAHOYS010000203.1 GCA_019038815.1 Desulfobacterales bacterium
AGGCCGTAGATACAAAATCTATGGGGGATGCTATCATGGAAGAACTTGAAAAAAATACTATTTAGCCGTATCTATTAAAATATATAAAAAAAGATGAAAGCGACACCAAAGATTATTTAAAATATGATCTATATTAACCTTAATTGACTTTTATCTGTTATTCCTAACTTGATTTCGAGGCATTTTTTATATATTCGACAAAAAAGGCAAGAAAAACAAACATGAACAATGCGACCACGCCGGCAAGGAGAACAATCAGTTTCTTTTTTGGCTTGACCGGATGCAATGAGACCTCTGGTTCCTGAATAACCTTTATATTGCCGACCAGTTCCTTTTCCAGATTCAGTGTGTTTATCTGAGAATTGATATCATTAATACCAGTCTGCAGCCCTTCCGTCTTATGCAATTTTATCTTCTCTATTTCAGTTTTGATATCATAAATTTTAGCCTGCAGCCCTTCCGTCTTGCTTAAATTAAATCTCTCTATCCCAATTTTAATGTCATCTATATTTTTACCTAGCCTATCAACTTTAGCCTCTATTTTTTTCTCACTGGCTCTTAGGTCATAGATCTGATTACTCAACTGATTGAAGTAGGCCACATTCTGCTGAATTGTAGTGGAATAAAGAAGAAGAAAAATATCCTTATCCGGATTTTTGCCTTCCAAAAGAGAATCTCTCTGTTGCACAATCTTTGTCGTATTATCCTTAACGCTCTTTATCTCTGATAACAATTCTCCCTTTCTCTGACTGATATTTCCAAGAGTTGCCTCATGCATCTTGATTTCATTCCGTATTTTTTCGATTTCACTCAACTTAAGCTTAATTTGTTTATCAATATCTTTACTTTGGGTTTTAATTTTGACGATCTCATTTTGCTTCATGAAAATCTGCTGATCTATATCTTTCCGCTGTATTTTGATCTTGGTGATCTCATTTTGTTCCATCAGAATCTGTTTGTCATAATCTCCCTTCCTCCGCTCAATGATTTTCCTGTAATCATTGGAGAGTAAGATAAACAACTGCCGGACAGCCTTTACACCGAGGTCTATGTCCTTCTCCTGCCACTGGGAGGCGATATTTATGATAGTAGCTTTTTTGACAATCGCGGATTTGAATTTAATCGTGGTTTTCAGGGGGTCCAACTGTAGTGCTTTTTCCACTTTTCTATTGTAAATTCCCCCCGCTATCTTTCCATTCATATTTGCCACAGAGTCAATGTATATAAAGCTTCCGTCCTCTTTTACACCGGCAATGCCCGGTTCCATAGCCATGGAAACCTCATAGATTTTAGGCATCTGGAAGCTTATGATGACCGCGATGACAGTGCAAATCAAGGTGCCGGCTATAATAAGCCACTTCCACTTCCAGAGAACCAGAAGACAGTCAATGAGATCAATTTCATCTTCCTGATTCATAATTTTCCTTTCCCTTTTTTTCTTTTACCATGAGATATGTTTTTTAAGTCAAAAAAATATAACATGTGATTCTCAAAGGATCAACATTATTTTTTAAACAATTTTATTAAAAATAAGGCCCCTGCCAGGCTTTCAAAATCGGTGGAAGAAATGACGGTTTCTTGCCGGGGCTCTTTCCGGCAAAAATCGTTATTTCTGGAATCGAAAACCAACCGAAGGGCGGTAGCTTATAAAAACTTCCCGATTGAAAAAAAATGTTCATATCCTGTTTTGGTCTCTCTAATCACTGCCAGGGAGCTTCAGCGACCTGGTGCTATCTCTCTGGCTGATCCGAGGACAGCGAACGGCTCGCCCCTGAGTGAGTGCCCGCAGGATCAAAAAGGGAGTAGCACTCTCACCCCTCTTCCCCCCTTTCAACACAAGAGAAAAGAAAAATGGTTATATAACCATTTTTTCTCTTTCTCTCTCCTGCTTCCGGGCATAACCATGCTTTTAAGTTTCCAAATTCATGTAAACAATTGCTAAGTGGAAAAAGCATATTAAATATCATACTCAGAAAAAATTGATATCAGAGAAGATTAAATTAAATAATAATTTTTAATTATAGTAGTTTGGGACTGATGATTATGTCAATAAGCGCTTAAATCAGGTTCTTTCCGATATTGATTTTATCAGACAGCGGGTGGCCATCAAATATTGTGTCTGGAACGAACAATATCGAGAAAAAGCAAACCCGACACCATGAGGCGACACCAAAAAATGAAAAAGGTTTCAACAAAATGCTGAAACCCTTAATATATGTGGCGGGAGTGACGAGACTCGAACTCGCGACCTCTTGCGTGACAGGCAAGCGTTCTAACCAAACTGAACTACACCCCCGTAATACACTGTTTTTGGTGGGCGATGCAGGGCTTGAACCTGCGACTTCAACCTTGTAAGGGTTGCACTCTCCCAACTGAGTTAATCGCCCGAAAAACAAGAGGACTTATATCAATAATAGAAAATTGTGTCAAGCAAAAACTACCATAAAAGTATGGCCTTATGTATCAAAATTATTTGCTGTGGTCTTGCTTGCAAGCTCATATTAAAAATGCTATAAATCAATTATGATTAAGCAGCAATTCGATTTTTCGCCAAAAAAAATTTGAATCATAGCTTTTTAAACTATCAATGACGATCAATCACTTATTCTTTTTTATTTTACTCGTCATGAATTTCGACTAAGGAGTCTGATGATGGAACCTGTACAAGGATATCTTGAAATTATGGATAAGGGATTTGGATTTTTAAGAAATATAGAAGAAAATTTCCAGCCCAGACCTGAAAACACCTATGTCCCAAATAGTTTGATACGAAAATTAAATTTAAAGGAAGGTGGTTTTATTGAAGGTTTTGGGGAACAAAAAGGTCCAAGCAATCCGAATCTGGCCTTAATCAGGGTTGAGACAATTAACAAGCTCCCCTTTGATGAATTTATCAAAATACCCCTGTTGCAGGACCAGACCAGCATTAACCCTTTTGAACGCTACCATCTTACTCAGAATGAAGATGACAGCACGGGGAAAGCTCTGGATATGATCACTCCCATTGGTATGGGCCAGAGAGGACTGATTATTGCACCGCCCAAATCCGGGAAAACAACCATTTTACGGCATATGGCAAACTCGGTGGTGATGAATCACCCGGATGCAAAAGTTTTTATTCTCCTGATTGATGAAAGACCGGAAGAAGTGACTGATTTTCAAAGAGGATTAAAAGACGCTAATGTCCTGTACTCTTCAGCAGATCAGCAGATCGGCCAGCATATGAGAATGACCCGTCTTGCCATGCATACTGCTATCCGATGTGCTGAAATCGGCCAGAATTCAGTTGTATTTATTGATTCTTTGACCAGAATGACAAGAGCCTTTAACGCACATACAGACAGCCATGGCAAAACCCTGACCGGAGGTCTCGGTGCCAATGCCATGGAGTTTCCCAGAAAAATTTTCGGTGCTGCCAGAAAACTTGAAAATGGTGGTTCCCTGACCATTATTGCCACCATCCTTGTTAACACAGGCAGCCGCATGGATGACATTATCTATCAGGAATTTAAAGGAACGGGAAACATGGATCTGTTTCTTTCCCGGGACTGTGCAGAAAACCGGATCTGGCCGGCCATTAACATCAACAAATCCGGCACACGAAAGGAAGACCTGTTAATGGATAAGGATGAGCATAAAAAAATAATTGAAATTCGAAGGGCCATCGCTACAAAGGACGAAAAAGATGCCATGATGCAATTTGCATCACTATTGTCCGATTAGATTTTTGCATGTTAAATGGGATATAAATTTATATCATAACATATTAATCACAACAGGGCATTTTCAAGCACCTGGGACATATTTTCAGCATAAACGATTTCCATTTGCTTTTGAATGGATTTGGGAATCTCTTTGATATCTTTCCGGTTCTCAGTAGAAACAATCACTTTTTTAATACCATTGGCATGGGCAGCCAGAAGTTTTTCCTTCAATCCACCAACGGGCAGCACCCTTCCGCGCAATGTAATTTCACCTGTCATGGCAACCTTTCTTGAGACCGGTTTTCCGGTCAAGACGGAAACAACAGCTGTACACATGGATATGCCTGCTGAAGGCCCGTCTTTTGGGATTGCACCTTCCGGAACATGAATATGAATATCAAGATTTTTATAAAAATTTTCTTTAATATTCAGTTTTTTGCTGCGGGACCTGACATAACTGACCGCTGCCTGGGAAGACTCTTTCATGACATCTCCAAGCTTTCCGGTTACCAGCACATTTCCCTTGCCCGGCATGGTTACAACCTCTATGGTGAGCAGTTCGCCCCCGGCCTGTGTCCAGGCAAGGCCCGTGACAATCCCGGTCCTGTCTTCTTTTTCCAGGACACTGTCTCTAAAGCGAGGTTGTCCAAGGTATTTTAAAACCATGGTTGTTGAAATTTTATGCAGCTTTCTATTATTGGTTTGTACGATTTCTTTAGCTATTTTTCTAAGCACAGAAGAGATCTCCCTCTCCAGATTTCTTACTCCTGCCTCTTTTGTGTACTGTTTTATAATGGCATGAATGGCATTTTTTGAGAAAACCGCATCACCCTTTGAAAGACCATTTTCTTTCAATTGTTTTGGTATCAAATACCCTGTGGCAATCTTTTGTTTTTCATACTCTGTATAGCCCGGTATCTGAATAATTTCCATCCTGTCTCTCAATGGTGCCGGAATATCATACAAGGTATTGGCAGTGGTGATAAAAAGAACTTGTGACAGATCATAATCCACTTCAAGATAATGATCATTAAAATTCTTATTCTGCTCCGGGTCCAATGCTTCAAGCAGTGCGGATGATGGGTCACCTCTGAAATCAGCGGTCATTTTATCAATTTCATCCAGACAGAACACAGGATTATTATATCCTGTTTTTTTCAATGTTTGAATAATCTTGCCCGGCATAGCCCCCACATAGGTTCTTCTATGGCCTCTGATTTCCGCTTCATCCCTGACACCGCCAAGAGAAATTCTGGCAAAGGCTCTTCCGGTCGCTGTCGCAACTGATCTTGCCAGAGATGTCTTCCCGACACCCGGTGGCCCTACCAGACAAAGAATCGGTCCTTTGATTTTTTTAACAAGGATTTGTACAGCCAGATACTCAAGAATCCTTTCTTTAGGTTTTTCAAGCCCATAATGATCCCGATCTAATATCTGTTCAGCCTTTTTAAGATTATTTCTTGACCGGTTCTTTCTAAACCACGGCAAAGAAACCAACCAGTCAATATAGTTTCTGACCACAGTAGCTTCCGATGACATGGGAGCCATCATCTTTAATTTTACAAGCTCTCTTCTCACAACAGAAGCTGCTTCTCTGGACATTCTTTTTTTCTTTATCCGGTTTTCAAGACCGGCAAATTCTCCTGCACTGCCATCTTCGCCCATTTCTTTTTTAATGGCACGCATCTGCTCATTCAAATAATGCTTTTTCTGAAAGGTCTCCATTTGCTCCTTTACCCTTCCCTTTATTTTCTGGGACATGGTAAAGACTTCTGTTTCCTTTTGAATCAGTTTTAACAATAAAAAAAACCTGTCTTCTATGTTTCCACATTCAAGCAATTTTTGCTTGTCCGCCACTTTAAACGGCATCTGGGTTGTAATGGTGTCGGCATATCGAGACTCATGAGCAGCAAGGGCTTCAAGATTTTTAAAAAAGCTTGCTGATACCGCTCCGGAGAGTTTGGCATAATGTTCAAACGCCTCGGTGACTGTTCTGATGGCAGCTTCCCTTGCCTTTTCAGACAGGGGTTCTTCAATAACCTTTATATAATCAACACAAAGGTGTCCATGATCATCAACCAATTTGACAATTTTACCTCTTCCACCCCCTTCAACCAATGCTTTAACGGTTCCATCAGGCAATTTGAGAAGCTGGGTAATCTTTGCCACTGTGCCCACCTGAAAAATATCATCAATAGTGGGCTTTAAAACTTCAGGTGCTTTTTGAGTTGTCAGAAAAATCTTTTTGTCTGCTGCCATGGCTTCAGATAAAGCCTTAATGGATTTATCCCTTCCGACAAAAACAGATGTGGTAATGGACGGAAACAACACCATGTCCCTTAAAGGTACAAGTGGAAGCTGTTTTATTAAACTCTGTGAACCATCCTGATGAAAGAACTTAGGAATTTTGATCATTAAATTTTAGAACTCTCTTTATTTTCAAGCCTGCTTTTTAGGCTGCTCATAAAGCAGTATCGGATCTTCATTCTTTAATACTACTTCTTCGCCAATCACACACTCTCTGATATTCTCTTTTGAAGGAATTTCATACATGATATCCAACATGGTTTCTTCCATAATGGCACGAAGTCCCCTTGCGCCTGACTTTCTTTGTACAGCTTCTTTTGCCATGGCCTCGAGGGCTTCATCCGTGAACTGAAGTTCCACTCCTTCAATATTCAATAACTCCTGGTATTGTTTGACAAGTGCATTCTTTGGTTCGGTCAAAATTTTAACCAGTGATTTTTCATTCAGTTCACCAATAGATGTAATAATGGGCAGCCGTCCTAAAAATTCCGGTATAAGACCAAATTTTATCAAATCCTCGGGCTTGAGCTGTTCAAGAAGCTCTCCAATATTTTTATCCTTTTTACCGACAATCTTGGCACCGAATCCCATGGTTTTCTTGGTAATTCTTCTTTCAATCACCTTTTCAAGTCCGGTAAATGTACCCCCGCAGACAAAAAGAATATTAGAAGTATCAACTTTTACATAATCCTGTTGGGGATGTTTTCTCCCACCCTTGGGAGGAATACTGGCAACCGTGCCCTCTATAATTTTTAAAAGCGCCTGTTGAACACCTTCCCCTGAAACATCTCTGGTAATGGATGGATTGTCACCGCGCTGGGATATTTTGTCGATCTCATCAATATATATGATGCCCTTCTGGGCTTTCTCAACATCATAGTCTGCATTCTGCACAAGGGAAAGCACTATATTTTCAACATCTTCCCCGACGTAACCAGCTTCGGTTAAAGCCGTTGCATCTGCAATGGCAAAGGGAACATCTAAAAATCTGGCAAGGGTCTGAGCCAGAAGCGTCTTCCCGCATCCGGTTGGACCGATGATAAGGATATTACTCTTTTGAATTTCCACATCATCGTTTTTCTTTTCCATGGTTGAACTGAGACGCTTGTAATGGTTGTAAACCGCCACGGAAAGGACTTTTTTAGCTCGATCCTGTTCAATAACATAAGCATCAAGTAATGCCTTGATCTGCCTGGGTGTTAAAAAATCCTTCAGCCCGTCTTTATCGACTTGTTTTTCTTTTTCTTCATCCTCAATAATCTCACTGCACAATTTGATACATTCATTACAGATATAAACACTTGGACCTGCAATTAATTTTGTGACTTCTTTTTGATTTTTACCACAAAAAGAACAAAAAAACTTGTCATTGCCTTCATCTTTCCGAGCCATAATTTAAGCTACTCCTTTGAAGAATCGTTACTTTCTTCTTCCAACTCGCTTCTGTCAGCAACAACTTTGTCTATAATACCATATTCCAAAGCTTGCATTGCTGACATGAAAAAATCTCTGTCAGTATCTTCTGATATTTTTTTTATATCCTGACCGGTGTGCGTGGATAAAATTTCATTTAGGGAATCTTTCATCTTTAAAATCTCGGTGGCCTGAATTTTAATATCCGTAGCCTGTCCCTGGGCGCCCCCAAGCGGCTGATGAATCATAATTCTTGAATTTGGCAGAGCAAATCTTTTCCCTTTTGCACCGGCGGTCAAAAGGAGTGCTCCCATGCTGGCTGCCTGTCCAATACATACGGTTGCCACATCAGATTTTATATATTGAATGGTATCATAAATAGCCATTCCTGCTGTCACCACACCACCGGGAGAATTGATATAAAAACTGATGTCCTTTTCAGGATCTTCTGATTCCAGGAATAATAACTGGGCAACAATGAGATTGGCAATCTCATTATCAATAGCAGATCCAATAAAAATAATTCTATCCTTTAATAGGCGTGAATAAATATCGTAAGCACGCTCCCCTCTGTTGCTTTGTTCAACAACCATTGGAATTAGAGGCACGATTTAAGCTCCTTTAATTATTTTGTTTTTATTTTCTTAATGCTGATTGCACTTTAAATAATTACTCTTTTTCTTCTTTGGGTGCATCTTTTTCTTTGATTTGTGCGCCATCCTTAACAGCCTCAGGTTCAACCTCGGTAATGCTGCCTTTCTCTATTATAAGATCAACAGACTTTTTTTCAAGCTGCGTATGCTTATAATATTCCAATTGCTTGGGATCCATGTTGAAATAATTTTTTATTGAATCAACAGGCGCATTCATTCCGGCTGCCATCTCTTCAAAGCTTTTTTCCAGTTCTTCATCGCTAAGTTCAAGCTTTTCCTGGCTAATGATTTTCTCCAGGATCAAATGTCTTCTGGCTTGCTTTTCTGCCACATCACGGTACTGGGTTCTTAAAATCTCTTTACTCAACCCTGCTGCTTCAAGAGTAGTATTATTTGCTGAATAGGCTTGTTCTGCCTCCATTGTAATGCCATTGAGCTCTCCTTCAATCAAAGCTTCCGGCACTTCAAATTCATACTTTTCCAAAAGATTCTGGAATATCTGTTCGGAAAGTTCATGTTTTATTCTTTGTATATATCCTTTTTCAAGATTTTCACGGATGGAGGTCCTGACATCATCCAGGGTTTCAAATTTCCCCAGGTCTTTTACAAGCTCATCATTGAGTTCAGGCAGAATTTCTTCTTGTATTTCCTTCAATGTCACCTTATAAACAATTTTTTTGCCTTTCAGATTTTCATCATGATCGTCTTCCGGATAAGACACTTCGATTTCAAGATCCTGTACCGGGATTGTGCCTGTCAATTTTTCTGAAAATTCTTTGGGCATCCCCTCTTTTCCGATTCCCATGACATAATTTTCAATTTTGGGTGTCTGGCCAAAAGGCTGATCATTTAAAAAGCCTTCATAATCTATTAAAACAAAATCATTCTCTTTTACAGGACGTTCTTCTTTTACAGTTTCTTTTTTAGCCATTGTTTTCTGAATCATGTAAATCTGGCTTTCTATCTCACCATCTGATACTTCATACTTTGTTTTTTTCAGAGCGATCCCTTCAAATTCAATGTCATCAAGCTCGGGTTTGATTTCCACGGTAATATCGAAAACATATGCTTTCTCCGGATCTAACTCAGGTGGATCCATTTGTGGGCCACCAACAATATTTAGAGCATGTTCTTTAATGGATTCAATAAAGGCCTCCTGGATTAAACGCGGTGCAACATCGGCGTGAACATCTTTTGAAAACCTGTTTTCCAATACTTTCCGAGGAATTTTACCCTTTCTAAATCCCTTTACATCAGCTTTCTTTTTCAGCTCTTTGTATGCAATATTCAGTTCTTTGGCAACGTCTTCTTTAGAGATTTCAAAAGAGAGTACTTTTTTCACACTGCTCTTATCTTCAATTTTTACCTGCATATCTTAAATGTCCTGTATTCGTCCTATTAAAATTAACTGCCATAAACACTACTTCAATAATCAAAAAATATGTAATATATAAAACATATGTCACATATTTAAGTACCTTTCCACAAAGTCTACTAAAATAACTCTTATATATAATGGTGTCAAGAAAATTGGCCAAACAAAATTTTAGAAAATAGACTTGCAGGGTGATTTCACGCTATTGAATATTAATTATCATATTAATAAGTTAGATAAAGAACTGGACAAACACCTAAAAATATGCCATAAAGCTGACGTAGTTAACATTTACAGAGGCATATTTAATGGACCTTCACAAGATTATAGTCCGACCAGTTTACCGTTCAGAAGAATCTTTTTTTCAAGAAAAGATGCAAGATCATCATTATCTTGGTGCACTACCAAAAATTGGAAACACGATTTGGTATATTGCAAC
>JAHOYS010000367.1 GCA_019038815.1 Desulfobacterales bacterium
ATCCTTATGAATTTTTAAGAACTTCTTCCACCTTGTCTTCCAGTTCATCCTTATCAATGGGTTTAACACAGTATTCACTGGCACCCAGCTTTAAGCACTCCCTGGCGGTCTCAATGGTGGGATAGCCTGTCAGCATGATCACCCGAATTGACGGTGACCTTTTTTTCAATTCTTCCAGAACCTCAACTCCGCTCATCTTTTTTAACTTGATATCCAGAACAGCCAGGTCAACCTCGTTGGATTCCACAAACCGGATAGCATCTTCTTCTTCCGTAAAAGGGACAACTGTATGCCCTTTTCTCTCAAGAATCCGTTTAATCAGGTTGGCTGCATCCAGAACATCATCCAGCGCGAGAATATTAGCCATTTTGTTCTCCCTTTTTCGTATTTAAGCCCGAGGGTAATGCAACAATAAATTGTGCTCCCCCTTCTTCTTTATCCCCTGATAACGGAGGTGAATAAACCTTAATAGTCCCGTTATGCTCTTTTATAATACCAAATGTGACTGACAATCCAAGTCCGGTGCCTTCACCCGGACCCTTGGTGGTGTAAAACGGTTCAAATATCTTGTTTATGTTCTCTTTAGCAATTCCTGCACCTGTATCTGATATGGATATTTTGATCTCATTCTGAGTCTTCCCGATCCCGGTGTTGACACAGATGCTGCCATTTTCTTTGATGGCATCAAATGCATTGTTCAAAAGATTGATAAATACCTGTTTTAATTTCTCCTTATCCCCTTTCATCAATAAAGGGTTTTTATCATACTCATATTTAATAATCACATGATTCAGGCTGAATGTATGTTCAACCATGCCTAAAACTTCTTCAACAGCTTCATTAATATTAAATACTATTATATTACTTTCACGGGAATGAGAAAAATTTAAAAGATCTGCGACAATCTTGGAGCAATGTTTTGTCTGTTTAACAATGGTTGCCACATCTTCATAAATCTGCCCATCCTTTTCAACATCTTCCAACACAAGTTGAGCATACCCAAGGATAATACCAAGGGGCGTGTTAATCTCATGGGCGACTCCGGCGGCCAGCCGCCCGACAGATTCCATTTTCTGGGCCTGGGTAAGCTGTTCCTGAACGGCTTTCAGCTGTGTAATATCCCTGCCGCTGCAGACAAGACCCTTGACCTGATCATTAGCTTCCGAAACAGGAATTTTTACCACATGCAGCCACTTTGGTCCTTTTGATCCAGGCACTCTATTTTCTTTAACAAGGGGAATTCCTGTTTCAAGAATTTTTCTATCCTCCCGGTTATAATGGTCTGCAAGGGTTCCGGAGAACAAATCATTATTAACCCTTCCGACAATGTCTTCCTTATCTTTATCCAGCATTTCACAAAAAGCTCTGTTGATAGATATATACCGGCCTTCATGGTCCTGCAGGGATATGAAATCCGGTATTGCATCTAAAATCATCTGAAGTAGGGCTTTTTGCTCATTCAAAATGCTTTCAGCACTTTTCAGATCAGACAGGTTGCCTTTCAAAGACAGGGTCATGGCATCAAAACTTTCTGCCAGAGTTTGAATTTCATCTCCTGAACATCGTTTGTAAACCTGGCATTGCTGACAGGAGTCAATTGTTCTGGCATATTCTCCTTCAACACACTCAGGGCAAAGAGTTCCGGCCAGATACCAACACCGGTGATGATAATTTTTATATGCCGGGCATTCTATTTGATGGCATTGCATAATATCCCAGCAATTTTTTTTCAACATGGGGGCAGTTCTGACATCAAGGTTGCCACGCAAGGCCTGCTCTGATGACTCATAAAATTTTTTAATACTCCTTGTCACAGGATTGAGCAGCAGCATTCCTATAACACCTGCGATTAGTATCGCCAGAATTATGGTTACAACCACAGAAATCATAATTTTATTGACCACTTTTTCAGCCCGTGTTTGAAAAAGCCCCACTCTCAGGGTCCCCAGTCGATTATCATTAATAATCACAGGCACGGCACAATCAAAAATCAATTGATCCCCGGTATCCAAAAGCTGTATAGATCCTTTTTGATTGCCTGAAACAGTGTTTGCCGCCTTGAGTCCTACTGGAAACCCATCTTTAAACGTGTGGATCAGGGGATTGCCTTTGTTGTCCAATACAAAGGTATAAAAGATATCATCGCCCAGTTGTACGGTTTCATCCACCAGGACTTTCATCCTTAAAAAATCCATAGCCAGTATGGGTTCCACCATGCGGGCTGAAAGGCTTATTCCTATTGAAATCCCTCTGTTTTTCAATTCTTCCAGCATGGATTCTTTTACGACATGGCTTACCCAGAAAAAAATGACAAGGCCATGGATCAGAAGCAGAGAAAAAAAACTTAAAATTATTTTACCACGAAATCCCAACTTCATTTATTTATGTCATCCCCTTATTCCTCAAGACTTATACCCACCCTGGCTGCCAATCGCCGCACAGAATCAAAATCAGAATCACTAGACCCGATAACTTTAATAAAATTGGCGGCTTCCAATATTTCACGATGATTTTTATGGTTAAAATCAAGTTTTCCAAAAGCCTGCTTTAATTTTTCCACGACCTTTGCATCCAGGTTTTTCCTGGCAGCATACACCCATCCGGGATAGGGATCGGTCATTGAAACAATCCTTATTTGATTGATATCAATTCTACCTGACACCACATCCAAAGTGCCTTCCCTGATGGTTCCAATATCATATTTCCCGGCATAAACAGAAAGGACAACTTTTTCTTGTTTTCCTCCGGGTCCGGGTGCAAAGGCAATTTCCTTAAAATCCTTTTTTGTAATGCCGTGGCCAATGAAATGCCCCAATGGAAATAGATATCCACCGGCCGATGCTGAATCCACGGCAATCCATCTTTTATGGCGGCAGTCGGATATGGTCTGGATGGATGCATTATCCGCCCTGCAGATAATCTGCCCTCTGAACTTATCTTTCCCGGTGACTTCTACAATTCTGGCAAAGGCTTTTGCCCCGTATCGATGGGCAATTTTTATATAAATACAGGGATTGGAATATGAAATATCAATTTTTTCCTGGCCCACCATTTTCATGTGTTCGTCAAATGTATCCGGAAATATCTGCTTGATATTCAGCCCTGTCTCTTTTCGTAAATACTGGATAAGAGAATGATGACGGGTGTGAGATACCGTATGGGAATATTGAGGAAGATAGGCATAGGTGATAACACTGGGTTCTTCTTGCAGTATAATCTGCTCTTTTATACTTAAATCCACCTTAATGGCCGATTCATCTTCTCCACAACCAAAGAATAATAAAAAGGAAAGTAAAGCTATCCATCCATATTTCACTTTTATTTCTCCTTTATGTTTTATTACCCTGTTTATCTCGGCAGGTTGACCATACCATATAGATGATGTTTTAGCTAAACAGTTTTTGCTACAGTAAAGATTGATCCTTAGTCTGCCACCATCCAATGGTGGTGCCAACTCTTTGAAATTCAATATTTTCTTTTAATTCAATCTGCCGTATCCAGTCTGCAAGACCCGAGGCATGATGGATGATCAAAGGGGTGCTGTGATTGGGTAAAATATCCAGGGACAGGCGATACATGCTGATGGTTTTATTAATTTCATAGGAGATGTCCTGATTATCCCAGGGAGTGGGATGGATAAACCCGTGGTTGGCCCCTTCTTCTTTCAGGTAACCGAAATGGGCAGGATATTTGTGTTTTAATTGTCTTATAGCCTGAACAGCATCAAGATTTGTCTGTTTATCAAGGCCTTTGTTAAGATTCTTTAAAATAGTATCATCAAAAGACTCAAATCCAATGGATGACAATAAAATTCGAACATTCTTTGTTGTAGCAATTGCTAAGACCGATTCCAGAGCTTTCAGGCCTTTTAAGAAATAATCCGCCCGAAGGGTAAGGTTGATCTGGGACAATTCAATGGACAGCTCATCCGCCATCTCAAAGATCCTTGCAAGCTTGAACAACGGACTTTCGTTAATAAGCTCAAAAGGTATTTTCCTGCCGTCGGAACCCGCTGGCAAACATAATAATTGTTCTTTTACTGCCGTTTCATTCACTGCCCCCATATATCCTTTATCCGCTGCCACATCACAGAAGCTGCACCCTTGCTGACAAATAGTTACAAAAGAAGACTGAAAATCTTTTTTTTGCAGTCCCCATGGATAATCAATAGAAATTTGTCGTTTTTTCGCTGCATGCGGGCATCCGATCTGCTGCAATACCTGGGCGGTTGTAATAGGTGAAGGCTTAAAAACAGCATCCTTAAGCATGTGAAGTGTTTGCCAGTCCACTTTTGAAAGAAAGGCATCATCCCAGGACATGGATGGGGTTTCAACAATTTGACCCTGTTCATCCTTACATAAAACACCTTCAAATTTTGACAGATCTTCATCAAAATCTGATGCCAGAACCGGAATAATCTGCTGGGCAGGACCGTGGAGGGCAAAGGAAAAATGATCAGATAACCCTTTAAACCGATGGGGATGTGCCTGCCAATCAATTTCTCCTTTATAATCAGGCGCGGCCTGGGGACCCGCAAGGATGGTGACGGCACCCTCTTCTTTTAATTCTCCGGCAAAATCAAACAGATCCGGTCTTCCCCCAAGGGATGAAAATCCCACAACTTTCTGCTGATCTTTAAAATAATGGTTTATGGCAGTTTTTAAATCTTTTTTATCATCCTCGTTGGTTACCCCGACAACGATTGCTTCATAATCAGTATAATCATTGATGATGCCGGCTGCCATCTGGGGACCTAAAAGCCCGTAGGACTCCCCGGTAAAATATCCTGTGATGATAACCAGTTTCTTTATTTTTTCTTTCATGCTTATAATTTAAATTTTAAATGCTGCTTAAAATCATCTGCGTCAACATATTCAACCGCTCGAACCTCACAAAATCTTACACACCAAGGATCTTCGTCACATACATCGCATTTGAAGACCTTTCTGTCAATGGAATTGAAATCCATGGCACCAAACGGACAGACAGCCACACATGAGCGGCAGCCAATACATTTATCATAATCCACTTTAATTCTGCTGAGCTCATCATTGCGGAAAATCGCATTGGTACATCTGCCAACACTGAACTGTATTGATTTTTTCTATATCATTTTCCTGAGTTATCCAAACAAACGATTTGATCCATTTCCCGCCTGCATCTATATTATTGTAAATTTAAAAGGCAGGGACGATTTCTGCTATAATGGAGAAGAATGAAAATAGTTGATTGGCTTTATAAGCTTATTCGTTGGGTATTTGGCGGCATATTTATCTATGCCGGAAGTACAAAGCTTCTGGAGCCTGAAATATTTGCAACATTGATCGAAGCATACGGCATTGTCCCTGAAGGGCTGCTCATGCCCGTGGCGATTGTTCTGCCGGTTCTGGAGGTATTTGCCGGTGCCGGGCTGCTCTTTGACATAAAGGGGAGCCTGTCGATAACTGCAGGATTGCTCGTGTTATTTGTAGCTGTACTGAGTTACGGCATCTGGATGGGACTGGATGTGGACTGTGGATGCTTTGGCAAAGAAGATCCTGAATCCAGGGCATTTCACGGCCTGAAGCTCACTTTATACCGAGACATGGTCATGATAACCGGAGTTGCTTTTATATATGGCTGGCGTCGATACCGTCCCATAATACCTGTAAACATTATGATGCTTGTGGACAAATATTTTTTTAAAAAAAGGAAAATAAAAAATGCATATTTGTAAATCTTTCCTGAAACTGATGATCCTTATTTTATTGGTGGTCGGATATACCGTACCTGCGGTAGCTTTTATGGACAATAAATTTGTAAAGGAAGTGAAAAAAGAAGCCGGTGCAGTCAAGCTCGTGCGTGAAGTCCAGAGGGGCGGCTATGATGTCATCACCACTGAAAATCTTAAACAATGGATTGATGCCGGCAAGAATATGCTGATCATAGACACCATGCCGTTTGCGGACAGCTATAAAAAACAGCACATACCTGGAGCTGCACAGTTTCTGTTTCCCATACCGGACATGGATGAATGGGATACCAGGGAAACTGACGGCAAGACTAAAGAAGATCTTTTAAAACTGCTGGGCAATGACAAAAACAGGCGCATCGTTATTTATTGCGGCTTTGTCAAATGTACCCGCAGCCATAACGGTGCTGCCTGGGCTGTCAAGCTTGGCTACAAGGATGTCTATCGATATCCCGGCGGCATTTTTGCCTGGAAAGGGGCAGACTACCCCGTGGCAAAGGTCGATTAATAAAACAAATCAAGGATAATGATGTTGAATCGACATAACAAGAACTCTGCCCAGACCGAGGTGGTGGTAGCACAGATCAGAAAACGCGCCCAAAGCCTGTACCTAAACCGCCAGATGCTGTGTAGCGAAGCAGTCCTGGTGACGTTAAACCAAGGCCTGAACGGCGGACTGAGCGACTCCCAGGCCATGGCCATGGCTGCCCCGTTCAGCATAGCCATGGGAGAAAGTGGATGTTTGTGCGGTGCATTGAGTGGTGCAGTAATGGCTTGCGGCCTGTTTATAGGAAGTGACCATCCTTATCAACGCCGGGCCACGCGCGCATGTGGCCGGCAATTGCACGATTCCTTCAAGGCAGTCAATGGTGCGACCTGCTGCAAAGTACTCTCCTGTAAAGTCAAGCACGATCGAAATGCCCATTTTCAACAATGTGCCGGTTTGACAGCCGGGGCTGCTGAAATGGCGGCAAGGATGATTCTGAATAAGCGGCCTGAACTTGTCCCGGGAGCAGACAAAGGATTGCTCATCCGACGTGACTCTAAAATGAACATTGCCATGACCAGGCTGTTTCAACTTTTTCAAACAATACCGCTGGCACTAAAGCAGCTACTGATAAGATACTGCTGATAGAAACAAACAAGGGCTTTAGCTTATTTGCTAAAACCCTTGTTATTTATGGTAGGCACGAGCGGACTTGAACCGCTGACTTCTACCGTGTCGATGTGATAACTAAATGTTTTTATTATATTTATTACTTGAAAGACTTTATTAATGGGCTTTTTGAGTAATTATATTTTTTATTAGTCTTTATTAATTCTTACTGTTTTTTAACAACATAGTCACAATTTGGTTACAAAATTAAAAAGGCTACGCCACTTAAAAATTATTGATGTCAGGAAAACCTGTATTATCAGAAAAACCCATGGCAGTGAGTGGACAACAATCAATAGAAGGTTTTGAATTAATCAGCAATGAGACTGTTTCCAACCAATGAGAGCTTGGACCAATCCTCTTAACTAAAAACCACATGATACAAATCATTCCATACATTCTTTTCAACGCTCTTGCATCAAGGGATAATTTAGCAAAATACGGTATAGGCAGAACAGGCAGAGAATTGTTTGACGACTGGTTCCAAATTCTTGTATGATGCGCACACCTATTCCTTAAAATATTTATTTCATGCAGCCAATTTTCTAAAGTTTTTTCATTTGATATACCTAATCGCAAACAGATTTTTCTCTGATATTTGGCCCTGAGCATAGAATAATATTTTGACAAATTTCCAAGGTCCCAACTCTCCACGGCGACCCAAAAAGGAATAGCTTTTCTTTCTGCCTTATGCCATTTAATACAATCTTCTTTGCTCCTGCGGATAAGCTCTTGTTGTTTTTTGCTCCATTCCACCCAAAGATTTCTTATTTTATTAGTTTTTCTGTCTTTCCAAGTGTTCTTTTTTTTGGGATTTATAAACTTATCATTCTGGTATGCAAGAGGATCATGATATCCCATTTCATGTGCAACTACAGATCTTATATGTATTTCAATTCGTTCAATGGCATCCAGCATTAACAGACGCAATTTTTTATCAAACAGATAAAGTTCGACTATTTCATTGAAGTCAACGCCAGCTTGGAAAGTATTTTCCCTTATAGGTTGTTTCGTTCCAGGATGTAAAATACCTGTTCCCAAAAGGTTTTTTTTTACTTCTCTGCATGGGAACCAGAATCCACTTAATCGGTAGTATCCAATTTGAGATAATTTTCTTTTAGCACGCTCACTATCTGGTATAATCATACCTCTACTTTCAAGAAGAGCAACCAATTGAGAATAATTTTGATGAGGCTTCGGAGGAGAAAGAGTATTTTTTACCAATTTTAAAAAACCACCTAAAAACAAGAAGGCCCAAACATAATAAAGAACCAAGTCGATATCAGAGGTTTGGGCACGATTAAAGACAAATTAACAATCGAGAAATAGCTTGTCAAGAAAAAAAATAATTTTTTATTGCAGTTTGACGTACCTTGCCCCCGCTTAAAAAATTATTTTTATTTACAATAAATTAAATCCAATTCCTTAAACCATAATATAACAATTCGGAATTAAAAAGCAAGCGTTATACAAAGCTGTGTTGTATACAAAGCTGTTTTAAGGATGGAACACGATTCTTCTCACCACGTTAAATAATCTGCAAAATAAAACACCCGATTAAATAAATACCAGGCTTCCACTCCTGAGATTGCACAGAATATTTTTTTCAAAGGGTATAATATTGATTTAATGTAACAGGCTTTTCTTTATAGGTCAGGTTGCGTATGTAATAACTTTAGTCTTGCATTTCCTTGTATGGCATGGTTATCTCCAACTAACTTTCCCATGTATGATTAATCGCTAAATACAGGGGGAGATCATGGGTCTTTGGCAGAGGACAAAAAAATTATTGATTCTTGCTGTAATTATAGGTTTGACTTTATGGTTATTACCCGCCTTTTTTCATATTTTTTTTTCGAGACCACAATCTGAAATTTTTGTATACTCATTTATTTCTGGTGGAACTATCATCGGATTCTGTGTTTATAAATTTGCCTATTACCAATGGTCAGAAAATTCTAAAGACGACGATGCAATGTGGATTGGCGAGGTAAAATATAAAGCTATTGCAATAGACAATCTACATTCATGGCGTATGGCTTTAGAAAAATTTCCATACTCAATTAATAAAGAGAAAGCTATAGAAATGTTTGAAGGGCTTTGTGAAGAATTAAAAGAAGAAAAATATTAAAACAAGCCCCCAGATCAGCACAATTGCCAAAATGGAGCTTGTTCCGGGTTTTTCAACGCTTCAACGACCCGATGTCGTCAAACTCTAATTTTTAAAGTCAAGCCCTTGCTGCCAGCGTGACAAAAGGTGAGACCTCTGTTGAACCATCTTCCAGGGTCAAAGCCTCATCCCAAAGCGGCTACCCACCTGATGGAAAAAACAAATCCTGAAGCTGCTGCTGATAAGATACTGCTGATAGAAACAAAAAAGGGCTTTAGCTTATTTGCTAAAACCCTTGTTATTTATGGTAGGCACGAGCGGACTTGAACCGCTGACTTCTACCGTGTCGAGGTAGCACTCTACCAACTGAGTTACGCGCCTGAAT
>JAHOYS010000035.1 GCA_019038815.1 Desulfobacterales bacterium
ATCTGACGTTTGATGGTATGATAGTTGCTTTTTAAATATTCAGGTTCTTTACTGGATCAAATTGTGATATAATTTTTTTGTGATATTATTGTTTTTGTCTGAAAAAGAAAATCTAATGTAAGCAGTTTTGACATCGGTCGCATCCCTCCTCTGAAAAGTTATTCACGATGTAAAAAAATAACCATATGGTAAGGATCTTTCTTATGGCAACCAGAAAACAAATACTTAATCCTGAATTGTATGATGCTGTCCTGTTTGATCTGGATGGTGTGGTGACAAGGACAGCTGATACCCATGCAACTGCATGGAAAAAGCTTTTTGACGAATACTTGAAAAAAAACAATTCCCCCAATAATTATATACCCTTTGACCTTAAAGATGACTATATAAGATATGTGGATGGAAAACCTCGTTACAAAGGGATTAAAGCCTTTATGGCCTCTCGCAGCATTGATATTCCATATGGTTCTGTCCATGATGCTCCTGATAAAGAAACCATCTGTGGGCTGGGCAACAGAAAAAACCAGCTTTTTTCTGATTTGCTGAAAAAAGAAGGCGTAAAGGTTTATAAATCCACAATTGATCTTATTCGTAAGTTAAGAAAAAATGGATTTAAGACAGCCATTGTCAGTTCAAGCAAAAACTGCCGGCAAGTTCTTAAGACTGCAGAAATTGAAGCTTTATTTGATGTCAGAGTTGACGGAGTTGTCTCTGAGAGCCTTGGTCTTACCGGCAAGCCCGAGCCGGACATTTTTCTGGAAGCAGCCAGAAGACTGGATGTTGACGTGAATAGATGTGTGGTGGTGGAGGATGCTCTTTCCGGTGTGGAAGCCGGGGCAAAAGGTGGTTTTGGAATGGTCGTCGGTGTTAACCGTGGAAACCAGGAAAGAAAACTTAAACAAAAAGGAGCCCACCTGGTAGTTGACGATCTTTCTGAAATTGAGGCAGGCATGGGAAAAGAGGCCAGCTGGGATCAAATATATTTAGGGTTTGACCCTGAAGATGAAGGACGGCGGGAAGCAATGTGCGCCTTGGGAAACGGATATTTTGTTACCAGAGGTGCGGCCCCTGAAGCAACGGCTGATGATGTGCATTATCCAGGGACCTATCTTGCTGGAGGGTATAACCGGCTTAAGACTGAAATCGCCGGTAGAATCGTTGAGAATGAAGATCTGGTTAATCTTCCCAACTGGCTCTGTCTCAATTTCCGCATCCCTGGAGAGGAATGGTTTCAAATCAAAAATGTAAAAGTTCTTTTTTATAGACAATCCCTTATTATAAAAAAAGGGATACTGAACCGCACCATATGCTTTCGGGATAAAAAAAACAGAGAAACACGTATTTGTCAACACTCATTTGTCCATGGAGATCAAGTGCATAGGGCTGCGCTGAAAACCATTATTACGCCCCTTAACTGGGAAGGTAAAATAGAGATCTGTTCTGCTCTGGATGGCAGGGTGACAAACCAGGGAGTTAAGCGCTATCGAGATTTGAGCAAGCAACATTTTGATCTGGTTGATTCCCGTCATATTGACGAAAAAAGCATGGTGTTAAAAATGCGCACCAATCAGTCATGTATTGCTATTGCAATGGGTGCAAGAACCAACATCTTCCTTCAAAGGAACCTGGCTGCTATTAAATCTGTTCCAGCTGACAAACCAGGTGGATATGTTGCCAGACATTCTATTATAGATGTGAAGAAACGAGATAATCTTACAGTGGAAAAGCTGATCTGTATCTATACATCCCGGGATACAGGTATTTCTGAATGCCTGTTAGAAGTGAAAAATACTATTGCAAATGATGTTGAAAGTTTTGATAGTTTATTAAAATCCCATGTTACAGCCTGGGAACTTTTATGGCGCAAATTCGATGTCACTCTTGAACTGGACAATAGTGATATTGAGCAATATACACAAAAAATTATCAGATTGTATATTTTTCATTTATTACAAACCTCTTCTGTACATTCCCTGGATATTGACGTGGGTATGCCGGCCCGTGGCTGGCATGGTGAAGGCTACAGAGGACATATATTCTGGGATGAAATGATTATTTTCCCATTCTTTAATTACCGGGCTCCTCAAATTATAAGAACCCTGCTCATGTACCGTTACCGACGACTTGAAGAAGCCCGGCGTGCAGCCAGGAATGCAGGCTGCAAAGGTGCAATGTATCCATGGCAGAGCGGAAGCAGCGGCAGAGAGGAGACCCAGCAGATGCATCTCAACCCAAGATCGGGCCGCTGGCTTCCGGATCACACCCATCTGCAGCACCATATCAATAATGCAATAGTTTATAATATCTGGCAGTATTTTCAAATTACCCATGACATCGAATTCTTATCCTTTTACGGTGGTGAAATCATCATAGAAATCGCACGGTTCTGGGCAAGCATGGCAACCTATAAGCCTGAATTTGACCGATACGAAATCATGGGTGTAATGGGGCCTGATGAGTATCATGACGCTTATCCAGAAGCAGACAAACCAGGTCTGAATAACAATGCCTATACTAATTTAATGGTCATGTTTGTTATGGATCAGGCGCTTAACCTCCAGCATGTTATTTCCGAACAGGACTGGGAATATTTAAGAAAAAAGCTTGAGGTAAAAGATAGAGAACTTGAAAAATGGAAAAAAATAAGTCGAAGGATGAGACTCGTATTCCATGGAGGTGGAATACTCAGTCAATTTGAAGGATATGAAAATTTAAAGGAATTTGACTGGGACGGTTATAAAAAAAAATATGGAAATATTCGACGTCTTGACAGGATTCTTGAAAAGGAGGGGGACAGCACCAATAACTATAAACTCTGCAAACAGGCAGATGTCTTAATGCTTTTATATCTTTTCAGTGCTGAAACGTTAAGAAAGATGTTTAAACGTCTTAATTATACTTTTGACAAGGATTTAATCCCAAAAAATATCAACTATTATTTAAACCGAACTACAAACGGATCATCCCTGGCACTGGTCATTCATGCCTGGATTGAAGCACGGCGGGCAAGAGAACGTTCCTGGGACTTTTTCAGCCGGGCACTTGAGACTGATATGGTTGATGACCGAGCAGGAACTACCCGGGAAGGTATCCATCTGGCTGCCATGTCAGGGTGTATTGATATTCTTCAACGGGGCTATGCCGGTCTGGAAATACGAAGTGATATACTGATTTTAAATCCTTTGCTGCCAAAACCCATAAACCGCATCTGTTTTCATGTTCGATACAGGAATCACTGGCTTGATCTGGAAATCACTCAAACGGACGTTAAGGTTAAAAGCCTGACCAGCAGGGCAAGACCTGTCATGATTATGATCAAAGATGAAATAATCAGACTCTATCCGGGCAAGACAGCATATGTGGATATTTAAACTATATTTCTGGAAGCCTGGAAAGAGGGAAGGATGAAAAAATGGATGAAAAAAATATACAAAAAAGTCGAATTATCATTGTATCCAACAGGTTGCCGGTTATTTTAAAACTTACTGAAGATGGAAAGACAGAGGTGGAAAAAGGGGCCGGGGGTCTGGTAACAGCAATGGCACCTGTACTGAAGAATCGAAACGGCACCTGGATAGGCTGGCCTGGTTATGTACAAGAGGCAGGTGTTGATGACTACATGTTGCCGGCAATACAAACAGCCACTTCCGGATACCGTGTTAAATCAGTTATGCTTAACTCAGATGAGTTAAAAAATTATTACGAAGGTTTTTCCAATTCAATTTTATGGCCTCTTTTCCACGGTTTTACAGATAAATGCATCTTTTTGCCTGAATACTGGACAAGTTATCAGGATGTTAATAAAAAATTTGCATTGACTGTATGCAAGAATGCAGATGACCCTGATTTTATCTGGGTCCATGATTATCAGTTAATACTTGTTGGGGCTCAGTTGCGCAAAATGCACAAGAGGAACCGGATGGGATTTTTTTTGCATATCCCATTTCCTCCCATTGATACCTTTATACGATGCCCATGGCGATTTGAACTCCTTTTGGCCATGTTGGAATATGACATCATAGGGTTCCACACTATTCTAAGCAAACGTAATTTTATTGGATGTATCAAAAAAATAATCCAGGATGCCCGGATAGACGCAAAAATAGCTTTTGATGAGACGGTAAGCGAATTAAAATTTAAAAATAGAGTCGTTCGCATCGGGGTTTTCCCCATCAGTATTGATTACAATGAATTTTCTCTCCATGCCTGGGACAGCGACGTCTATAAAAGATCAAAGGAAATACGGAAAAATGCTCCGGGTACTAAAATATTACTGGGTGTTGATCGTCTGGATTATACCAAGGGCATACCTGAAAAACTAAAAGCATTTAAACAATTCTTAACACGCTTTCCAAAGTTCCATAAAAAAATACATTTCATTCAACTTGTGGTCCCAAGCCGCAGGGAAATAACAGCCTATGCTGATCTGAAACTTAAGATAGAACAACTTGTGGGAGAAATTAACGGCATATTCAGTACAAATGCCTGGCTCCCTGTCCAGTATATGTTTCGAAATCTTGGCAGAAACGAACTGATTTCATTATACCGGGCATGCGATATTGGTTTTATTACCCCGTTAAAGGATGGCATGAATCTTGTTGCCAAGGAATATTGTGCCTGTAATATTGATGAGAAAGGAGTGCTGATACTCAGCGAATTTGCCGGTGCTGCCCAGCAGTTTTACCAGGATGCAATTTTAGCAAATCCCCATGACATTGAAGGCACGGCCATGGCAATTCACAGGGCCTTTAATATGCCTTTGGAAGAAAAAAACCAGCGAATGCGCAATCTGCGGGAGAAAATTAAAAATAAAGATGTCTTCTGGTGGGTCAACTCTTTTTTAAATACCGCCATTGAAAAGAATTTATCAAATTTTCCACAGGTGGATGAATATTTTCCTGATGAGCCGACCGCAAACTTAGGAAGATAATTTTATTTTAAGAAGATATAAATAAATAAGTTGCGACCCCCGCGATAGCCAGCCAGATATTTGTGATATTACTAACAGTAATATTTAATATGGCTGCCGGGTATTTTTTGCGACTCAAAAGTGCTAAGCAACATTTAAACTCCGGCCAGCTTGAAAGGGTGGCCAGAACGAAAAATCCGATCACCCCTTTTGGGGCATGGCTTTGCTGTGAGGCAAAGCTTACAACCGGGTCAAGAAAATAGCCTGCTGTAATTAATACGGCAATCGCTGGTAATAAGCTCCATTTTGCTATAACTTCTTCCTCCATGGATTCTTCAACTTCTTCCGGTGGTCGTTTAAAAAACAACATCAAGGTTATAACAAATGCTATTGCCACCCAATACGTATGATACTGAACCGGGATAGCGTAAAAACTTACAGCCATGCCTGCCGTAAGCGAGATACAGGTCATGCTGTACCTCCAGTTTGTTCGAAATGTTTTGAAAAACACTCGAGTAACCAGCGCGGCAATTATCAATAAAATCGGGTTCATAAAATTCGAGCCCAGAGGCGTGCTGGCAGCAAACAGCACGTCCCCAACGACCAGGCCGACGATTAAACAAACAAGCTCGGGCCCGTTGGTAATAAATCCGGTGATAGTGCCAAGACCTCTTACATCCTTCAGGGTCTCGATAATGATCTCGATTGATAATCCGATCAAAATCATAACCAGCACAACCCCTCCAGCTGCAATAAACGACTGGTTGAAGTCTCCATTGAACATCAATGAACAGCCACAAAAAAATATGACAACAAGAATCCAACATATCATGTCGAGCCGACCTACAGAATTAACCAGAAACTGTTTCATTGCTTTCCTCCAAAATTTTCTACAGATTAATTAATTAACAAAAAATAACTCCCATCTCAAGAGATTAAAAAACGGCCGCCCCTTGTTGGAGGATTTAGAGGCGGCCCGGTTTAAAACCTTCATCTTTTTTTTACTGTTGCCTAACACTGTCGCGGATTTTGGGTTAAACAGCCTGTACAAATTGAGTATCATGCATTTTCCCTTAATTTGGCAAGCGCCTGATGTGCTGCGTTAATAAGAGGATGCGCTGTTGGCGCTGATGTTAAAAGTGGATGAGTGGCAATCTGCATCATATCAAGTTCCCTGACATCCAGTCTCATCTGAATGCCTATGGCTATTGCATTAATCAACTCACCGACCGAAGGCCCGCCGCTGACCTGACCGCCAAGCAATACGCCTGCCTTTTTTGCAAAAATAAGTTTGACTTTAAGCATCTTAGCCCCTGGTAGAAATCCAGGATGGCGGTCCGGGGCCTCTGCCTGCCCGGAAACAACACTGAACTCCTCATGTTTACATGCCTGACTGATCATGCCTGCACTGGCCATGGAAAGGCTGCCAAGTTTTGTTGAAAAAGCAGAAATCGTACCCTGAATCTGGCGCAGGACCCGGACACCATATACATTGGTTCCTGCAATCCTGGCCTCGGCAGTGGCTGTTGATGCCAGCCAGACAGGGACTTCCTGCCGTGTGAAAAAATCTCTTTTCAGTGCACAGTCTCCAATGGCAAAAATATTTTTATTTTTTGTCCGCATATATGAATCCACCCAGATCGACCCACCATCAGTAATCAAAAAACCTGCCTGTTGAGCCAATTCTACATTGGGCTTGCCTCCTATACCAATGAGAACCATATCTGCGGGTATCTGATCTCCATTGTCCAGAGTGACAGATTCAACTGCAGCATCCCCATTAATGGATACCACCTTTCGCTGCTTGTGAATCAAAACACCTAGATTTGCCAATGCATTTTCTGCATCATCACAAAATTCATCGTCAAAGGCAGTGCTTAATAGTTTGGGCATAACCTCTATTATATGCACCGTTGATTGAGAACCCCTGGCCATCTCATCCGCAAATTCCGCACCGATAAAACCGCCACCGATAATAACAATATGCTTGGCCTTTTTGGCTTTTTCTCGAATGACTATATTGTATGACAAGCTTTTTTTAATCCCGAAAATCCCTTGTTTATCAATACCTGGGATGGGGGGATCGATTGGCAGAGAACCGGTTGCCAGGATAAGTCTTTCAAATTCAATGTTCTGTCCTGAATCAAGACCAAGCTTTTTTTTGTCTGCATCCAGTTCCACAGCCTTGCCCACAAGAATCTTTACACCGGCATTTTCCAGTGGAAGATTTCCCATGGCATTTTCTTTTGGATCTTTTAGGGTGTGAATCATATAAGGAATAGCACAGGGAACAACCCCGTCGCCTATATCTTTTATCATTAAAACCGATTTATCCGGATAGACACTTTTTGCTGTTAATGCCGCAATAACTCCGGCAGGCCCACCACCGACTATGACAATATTCATCTTCATTTTTCCCCCTTTTGACATTAAAGTCTCCTATATTTGTACTTATTTTCCCCTTTTAAATTTGTTTTTATCCCTGACGCTGACAACCGGAACCGAAGAATGGCGAAACACTTTTTCAGCAACACTGCCAAAAAGAACCCTTGAAATGTTTCCCCGGCCTTTATTTGCCATCACAATCAAATCAACATCCTCTGTTTTGGCTGCTTTTAAGATACATTCAAAAGGAATACCCGTATCAATCTTTATGCTCATCAAGAATTTTTCATCGAAAAAATTTTCTTTGATCATGGCTTTGATTTTTACAAGCCTGTCTTTTTTCATTTCCTTGACATAATCTTCCAGATAAATTTTATCTGGAAAATAGTTGCTGATCATCTCAACGCTGTTGATATCCCGTTGATTAATGACATTGAAAACAACAATCTGAACTTGCGCTCTCTTTGCAAATTCCACTGCATACTCAAGCGTCATTAAAGAGTATTGTGAGAAATCAACACAGGCTAAAATTTTATTAATCTTCTTCATTTTAATCCTCCTTTATTGTACGAGTCATTAACAACAGACGTCTGCCTGTTACTTAAAGGTATCAGCAAATGCCATGCCATGCTCATTTGATTTTGTCAAAAGCCCTGCCATACAGGTGCTTATGGATGCATCAACTATTGAAAACAATTTCTCCCATCTAAATTTCATGTCATTGTCTTTTCAGACTGTAAAAAAAACTGACAGTTTATTGTCTGAATTTAAATTATTGTATTCCAGAGTGATGGAATATCCGACTTAAGACGTATATATATTTAATAAAAACAAAAAGTTATCCTTATTATTGTTCGGGTATCATCCTCTGGCATGAAAATTGAAGAAATATTATGATAAAGACAATACAGCAGAAAAAATTAAGGAATGATTCTGCATTAAACCAATATACTTTAATCATTAAAAGAGAAGGGGGGAAATCATGCAAAAAGTAATTCACATATCAAGCTTAATTGTTGCCGGTTTACTTGTGCTGTGGACTATTGTTCCATTGACTGCAGCAACTGCCGATCAAGGATTGCGATATTCCTGTTCGGCACAGATTTATGAGGCATTTGAAAATGTCAGGCTGGACGCGTTTACAAAAGAAACCGGGATACCCGTTGATCTTTTTGTGGCCTCATCCAATTCATGCGTGTACCGGGTGATGCAGGACATGACCGATGTCGCCAGTACCACAAGGGCAATATACCAGCGCCACAAAGATCACTGGCTTGTTGAAACACCATTTTGCAAGGACCCGCTGGCAGTCATTACCCACAAAGCCCTTTCTGTCAATAATATAAGTACCGGACAGCTCAGGCAAATATTTTCCGGCGGCATCACGAATTGGAAAGAAGCGGGTGGCCCTGATTTACCTATTACCCTTGTTGTTCCAGCTTATGACACCGGTGCCAATAAAAACTTCAGACGGCTGGTCATGCGGCACAAGGAGACAACTTATGATTATATAACCTATAAATCCACCCGCGTGCTTGAGGCCATTGAGAGACTGCCGGCGGGGGCCATATCCTATATATCCAGAGCGGCCATGATTACCCACCCGGACATAAAGGCATTGAGTATTAATGACCAGAAACCCAGTGATGACAGCTATCCTTATTACCAGATATTCTACATGGTTACCAAAGGTGAACCCACGGGGTCGACTAAATTGTTTATTGATTTTATCAAATCTGAAAAGGGAAGAGCTCTTATCAAGGAAAGAGGGATGCTGTGCTGTCCTGAGGATTAAATCTCATCAATGTAAATGTATCGAACGAGAAATAGTCCACTGCCGAATAAAAATCCCAGGGCTGCAAACAAGCAGCCCTGGGACAACTCGTGTTCAACAGGTCTACCTGTCAAACCAGAAAGCAGTTCGCTTACAGATACTGACCAGCATCAGCATTACAGGGACTTCTATTAAAACCCCCACAACTGTGGCCAATGCTGCTCCTGATGAAAGTCCGAAAATCATCACTGATGTTGCAATAGCAACCTCAAAGTGATTGGATGCCCCGATCAGGGC
>JAHOYS010000225.1 GCA_019038815.1 Desulfobacterales bacterium
TAGATATAAAATTCTCATGGATGAATACCTTGAGGAGCAACTGGCCAATGTTCCTATAAACCGACTGTAATTATGAAAGTTCTGTTAAGTCAATTCTCAATATCGTGATTAATCCTGTAACAATTGTTCGAAATTGTGCTGGTAAAATTACATCAATGGTTTAAAAATCATTGATTATGTGGTAGCGTTCCGTATTACAAATCTGAATGGTACAAAACCGACTGAACAGGGAGATTTTATGACTGCCCCTTGCCGGCGTTTAGTGAACCGGAATAATCGTTTCTTAAAAAAAATCATGGCTCCTATCTTCTTGTGCATCTGGCTTTCTTTAGCAATGCTCTCCCCACTGCAGGCTTCTGTCAACCAGAGTAACAGGGTGACCGACCCTGATTTCCCCCTTTACCCATCCATTAAACCCAATGTTGAGTTCTGGATCGATATATTTACAAAATTTTCAAAATCCCAGGGTGTCATCCACGACAATCGGAATCTTGGGATTATTTATGAAGTCGTAACCCTTGATACATCTGAAACCGCAAAAGGCAACAGAAAAAATAAAAGAATAAAAAAAGCGGTGATAAAAAAGTATAAAAATATTCTTTTAAACCTTTCAAAGGGGAAAAAGCCCTTATCAAAAGAAGAAAAAAGGATTGTAGCACTTTTCGGATCTGAAGCAAAACCGTCAAGTTTTAAAAATAGCGCATTTAATATAAGATGCCAGACCGGATTAAAAAAGCAATTCAAAGACGGCCTGATCCGTTCCGGCACAATGATTGATGAGTTTAAGCGCATTTTCAAATCCCATGGTCTCCCTGTTGATCTTATCTACCTTCCCTGTGTTGAATCTTCCTATAATTTTAAAGCCTATTCCAAATTCGGTGCTGCCGGTATCTGGCAGTTCACACGGGCCACAGGCCGGCAGTATATGAAGATCGGTTATGTGGTGGATGAAAGGCGGGACCCTTATATCGCAACAGATGCGGCGGCTCGCTTGTTGAAAAAAAATTATGCCGAACTTAAGGAATGGCCCCTGGCAATCACAGCCTATAATCATGGCAGGGCAGGTATGATGCGGGCCAAAAAAGCCAACGGCTCCTATGAAAAAATCTTTAAATCCTATCGCAGCCGTTCCTTTAAATTTGCATCAAGAAACTTTTATTCTGAATTCCTCGCAGCCAGAATCGTCGCAAAAAATCCGCAAAAATACTTTGGCAACATCAAGCTTAAAAAAACGGTCACATTTCAGGTCGTCAAAACCAAAGGGTACCTGCCGGTAAAAGAATTGTCCAATAGATTGAACATCAGTATTCGGGATATCCAGGTCCTGAACCCGGCCTTACGAAAACCGGTTTTCAACGGGCAAAAATATATTCCCAAAGGATTTCGTCTTAGGCTTCCGGAAGCCTTAAACCGCTCGGATATCAATAAACATCTGACTGCATTGTACCAAAACCTGCAAAAGCCCAGCCGGTTTCACAGGGTTCAAAAAGGTGATACGGCCGGCTCCATTGCCCGCCTCCACTCTGTCAATCTGCATAACCTGATTCTTGCAAACGGTCTGAACCGCAGGGCAACTATTTACATTGGACAGAATTTAAGGATTCCTGTTAAAGATGAAATCATTCTGGCCAAAAAAGAACTTAAAGCTACTGCCAAACCTCAAAAGAGTCCGCCCAAAAAAATAATTATCAAAGACAGGGTAGAAGAAAAAAAAGTTGCTGAACCTATTCCAGAACCCCTTGCAAAGCTTATAAAGGATGAGCCTTTCATAAATCCGAATATTGTTACCAGCAACCTTAGCATTCTTAAAACCTATTCAAAAGGCAATCAAAGAATCGGGACGATTAAAATTGAAACAGAAGAAACTTTGGGGCATTATGCAGACTGGCTGCAAATCCCGACTCAGGAAATTAGGGCATTGAACGGCTTTAAATATGGAAAATCCATTTCCATTGATCAGAAAATCAAAATTCCCTTAAGAAAAAAAACGGTTCAGGAATTTGAAGAGCGGCGATATGAATTTCATAAGGAAATCGAAGAAGATTTTTTTGAATCTTTTTCCATTCAGGGACTTGAGATTTATGAAGTAAAAAACGGGGACAATATCTGGACTCTCTGCTTAAATGAGCTCGAAATTCCTTTCTGGCTCATCAAAAAATATAACTCGGAAATGAATTTTAATTCTCTTTTGCCCATGCAAAAAATCAAATATCCCATCATTAACAAGCTAAAGGAAGAATAATTTAAAAAAAGCAAACCCTTTTAAAATGGCGTTTCGCCTGGATGGATCAGCTGTCTTGGTCCTCCTGCACCACCGGGAGTCCAGTTTTTTGTTTCACTGATTTTCTCGTAATTATCAAGCTTACCAAGCTCTTTGAGCCGTTCTACAATCAAATGCCATGCACATTCCACATCCCGGCCCAAAGAAATACTGATCTCGCATATTCCATTTGATGATCCGCCGCAGGGTCCGTTAAGGAGGCGTTTGGCACATCTGGCAATGGGACATATACCGCCGGTTAACCCGAGAAGACAATCCCCGCATCCTGCACATTTTTCATTAAGAACACCGGGCGCATCCAATGCACCAAGAAAAGTTGTATTCAAACCCGGTAAAACAGGAATTCCCTTAAATACATCTGCCATGGTTTGAACCCCGGCACCACATGCAAGGGACAGGATGGCTTCCACCCCTTCTGGAAGGTCAAAAAAAGGTTCAATCCAATCTTTTTCGCATTGCCGTTCCAGCATACTGTTTTCAAAAACATGAAGCGTTTTGCTATCTTTAAAGGCGTGAGTGAGTGCTTCAGTCATTGATCTTGCGGCCCTGTCACCACCGGTCAGACTGACGGCCACACAAGTTTGACACCCTACTACCAGAACATTTGAGTATTCTTTGACCAATTCTATAATCTCTTCTATTGGTTTATGTTCGCCGACTATCATACATCATCTCCTATTGGGAAGCTCTTTTGGAGGCAAGTTTTTTCCATATATTTACAGGTTCTGACCCTTTATGATCCGGGCACAGGGGCTCAACAGTCTGTTGAGTACTATTTGAAACCGTGTTACCAAGGTTTGCCGTGTAAACAGGTTCTCCGCAAACCTTGCAATGAACCAGATCCAACGTTGTTACCAGATCAAATCTACCGGTGATCAAAGCTTTAAATTCAATGGCATCCTGGGGACATACTCTCCAGCAGTGCCCACACCTGGCACAAAGTGACATATTATGCAATATCTTCCGGCTGTCTTCCTGATCAAAATAATTCAATGCGCTTGCCGGACAATTCTGTACACAGGCCAGGCACCCGTTACAGTTCTCATTTACTTTAAAAAAAGACATGTCAATATCTCCTTGATTTCTTCTTAAATCTCTTTAAGGCTTTGCCAGCCGTGCCAGCTTTTCTGCCACATGAACCATATTGGGATATATGAGCATTTCAACATCCTGGTATACAATGGCCTTTGGCTCACAAACTTTCACACATTCAGGAATGCCTCCGCACAGGTCGCATTTATAGGATTTGGCCTTTTGCTTATCCAGTTTCATTGCTCCAAAGGGACAGGCAGACACACAGTAACCGCATCCCACACATTTTTGCCGGTCAATCAAGACCCTGTCCAGTTGGGCATCCCTATAAATTGCTTCTTTGGGGCAAGTTGTCAGGCAGGGCGGATTTTCGCACTGCTTGCAGGCGACGGGGAAAAAGAATTCTTCATCTTCATTACTTTTAAGAATTTTGATACAGGACAGGCCAGGGCTGGTTAAACTTGTATGGGTTTTAATGCATGCTGTTTCGCAATCCCCACAATTATTGCATTTCTCAGGATGGATTATGAGCGTTTTAACATCCATTGCTAAAGATCTCCATTCTTATCATCTTCACCTCTTCAAAAGGTATTGAATCAATTTGCATTTGACATACAGCAGTTCATTATCATGAACACAACAGCAGCCATGATACATGATGCAGAATGACTGGTCAACTTCTTTTTAAGGATTAAGGGTTGTTTAACAATAACTTAATCCTGTCTGCCGCAGAGTTTTAAAGTCAAAAATAAGCATCCCTCAGGCTCAATTTGTTCGCCATGATGAACCAAAACCTTTTCTCCGTCAAATCCTGTCATTATATTTTTTTTTAATCCCCCGAAACTGATCATAGGAAAGCCCAAGCCTTCCGGCTGCTTTTTTCTGGTTAAATTGACACTCTTTTAAAGTCCTTGACAACAGATACCACTCCAGCTCACCAATAGCCTGCTTAAACGGTTTTTTCAAAATCTCATCCATGATACCAATGGACCCATCGGCTTTTGATTCCTCTGGAATCAACGAACCCGTATGAACTTCAGCCGCCCTGTTTTCCAGAATATTTTCATATGGATTATTAAAAGGGCTAAAGGAAACCTCTTTAATTTTACCGGATGAAGTTTTATATACCGCCCGTTCAATAACATTTTTTAATTCCCTGATATTTCCAGGCCAGGGGTATGCCTCAAGCGACTTTAATGCCTGAGAAGAAATCCCGGGTATTTCATCCCAGCCAAGCTCAAATGCCATCCTTGCTGCAAAATGGTTTGCCAGAACCAGAATATCACCCTTCCTCTCTCTTAACGGCGGCACATAAATCACTTCAAAGGAAAGCCGATCAAGAAGATCCTGTTTAAACTCACCGGATTGTGCCATCAAAGAAAGATCTGCATTGGTTGCCGCCACAATCCGTACATCAACATGAATGGATTCGGAGGAGCCGACCCGTTCAAAACTTCCATACTCAACTACCCTTAAAATTTTTTCCTGAACCTCCATAGGGATAGTTCCGATTTCGTCCAGGAACAGCGTACCTTCGGATGCTTTCTCAAACCGGCCGACCTGCCGGGAACCAGCACCTGTAAATGCGCCTTTCTCATACCCGAACAGCTCAGTTCCTATCAAGCTCGGCGTCAATGCCGAACAATTCAATGTTACCAAAGGCTTTTGCCACCGCTTTGACAAAAAATGAATCTTTGATGCTGCAAGCTCCTTGCCCGTGCCGCGCTCCCCGAGAATAAGGACTGGGCGATCAACCGGCGCCACATTTGATATTTGATCCTGAAAATCAAGAAAAGCCTCTGACTGACCCTGTGCTTCCGGTATTGAAAAATGTTTGCTGCTCCCTTGATTCTGACCGGATAAAACCATCTCTCTCCCTCCCGAGACAATTGGAATGTATGGTAAAATAACTCTATGATTAGCTTATTTTACCAACTATTGGTAAATATTACCACATACAATACACAATAGTCAATACTCATAACCTGTTGAAATTAAAGCATATCTAAAATAAAAATCTTGTCTGGCACGCAAAGTGCTATTTGTATCTATAAATTTAGAAAGAATAATTTTAAAACACAAGGAGAAAACAAAATGGGAATTTTTACACGATTTAAAGACATTGTCGCATCAAACATGAGTGCCATGCTGGACAAAGCAGAAGATCCGGAAAAATTAATCAAGCTTATGATCAGGGAAATGGAAGACACATTAATTGAAATCAAGTCTTCCTGTGCAAATGCCATTGCCAATCAAAAAAAAGTTCAAAGATTTCTGTATGACATCCAGGAAAAAGAGAATTTCTGGGCTCAGAAGGCTGAACTTGCTGTAAAAAAAGGAAGCGATACACTGGCCAGACAAGCACTCCAGGAAAAAAGACGACATACACTAAGAGTTGAAGCCATCGAGATAGAAGTAACAGAACTGAGTATAATTATTGAGCAATACCGTAATGATATCCAGGAACTTGAGAGCAAACTCAAGTCTGCCCGGGAAAAACAAAGAATACTGGTTCAAAGACATATTCGGGCAAAACGCAAAAAAAGTGCCCAGGAAGAAATCCGACGGGTGGACAGTGCCGAGGTAATGCAAAAATTTGAAGAACTTGAAAATCACATTGAACGAATGGAGGCAGAAGCAGACCTTGTCAACTATGGCAGGCCCTCGACGCTTGAAGAGGAATTCGATGCTCTGGAGGCAGATGATGACATTGAAGCAGAGCTCAATAAATTAAAGTCCTCCCAATCTTCAAATAATAATGATACAAACAATGCATAAACCTTCAAACGCTAACCAAACCGGAGTAATAACATGATGACTGGCGCACTTATCGTAGGACTCTGTATTGGCGGTGCAATACTCTTAATCGCCACCCTTGGATTGCTTATTATCGGCATCATCAGGGCCGCCAAAACAGGTGGGCTTTCAAAAAAAGAAAAACAGGCCCATGCAGAAGATACTAAAATGATCCAGGATATTTATCATGGACTGTCAAAAATGGAAGAACGGGTTGAAGCGCTTGAAACCATACTGATTGAGCGCCAGAAAAAGGATTTTCACAAATGAGACGACACTATGGACATAGACGAAACCATAAGCTTAAACAATACAAAAGGCATTATAATGGTCTTAGAGACAGGCTTTCCGCCCTGACCTCGAGCCAGGGGATCTATCGATCCCGAGGAGGCATATTCATGGGCGTCTGCCGGGGAATTGCCGAACACTTTAATTTCAGTGTTTTCTGGCTGAGGATAATTACCCTTGTCCTGTTCCTTTTTACCGGTTTCTGGCCGGTCGGTGTCATGTATATTGTTGCAGGCCTGCTGCTGAAAATGGAGCCGGTTTCCCCTTTACATGATGAAAAAGACCAGGAATTTTATGATACCTATACCCGTTCAAGGCAATCGGCCATCCAGAGAATCAAAAGAAAATTTGAAAATATTGAACGCCGCATTCAGAGGATGGAACATACAGTCACTTCAAGGGAGTTTGACTGGGAATAATCCTCAGTCTTTTATACTGCTGCCAACAGCGGCTGCAAAAAACTATCATTGCAGCCGTTGTTATTTTTACGATTATAATATCCCCAAAAGACTTAACCCATCCTTAAAAAGAAGGATGGCAAGAGCGCACAATGCAAGCCCCAAAAATCTCATGGTGCAGATATAGACACGGCCCTTTAAAAAGGTTTTAGACTTTCCAACCAGGATCGCCAGAAAAATTTTTGATCCGATTAACAGCAAATAAAAACTTATTATAAATGCGGCGGCGGCAAAAACATGCTGATCGTTTGCCCGGGTCATTGTCGGCGCCCCCACACTCAGCCAGAACAGATACGGATGGGGGCTTAACATATTGACCAGTATTCCTTTTGCAAGTGATCTTTGCCTGGTCTTCTGGATATCAAGATCCAAGCCACGGGCTTTTATACCCTGGATTCCCATTACCAGAACCACCAGGCCGCCAACCAGGGAAATCACTCCTAATATGCCATGAAAGCCCGACAGCCGGGACAGGATAAATACCGTCAGCACAATAATGGGCAGATCCGTAACCAGAGGAGCTAAAGCAACTTTAATACCGGCCCTGATATCATGTAAAATGGTTTCTGAAACCACAAGTGTCAATAAAGGTCCCGGTGCCAGACCGGCAGATAATCCCAGAATAGTTCCAATGGTTAAATAGTGAATCATTTTATCTGCAAAAACACCTTTATGCCCCGCAGAACAAAACAAAATATGTTACTGCCACTGAACCTAATACCGGTATGATGATGCCCCCTTTCCACAGCCCAAATATCATCGTAAAGGCCATACCTGAGATTGCTGCCATGGGCATGTCAGGCGTAGCACTGAATACCCCGGGAATGATCAAAGCACCGATTGCTGCCGCGGGTATACATTTTAAAAAGGCATCCATCCTTTTGGGAACTTCCCTGTTGCTCATCAAAAGAAACGGTATCAATCTTGGCCCATATGTTACTGCTGCCATGCCCAGGACTAAAGGAATAAGATTATTCATAATTTTTCTCCTGAACCTTGGTGAAAACAAAAAAAGATCCTGCAAAAGCAATGAAAAGAATGCACACAATAATGGTCCAGCCATTTGGAAGGATATCAAGTTTGATTAAAAGGATATTTAAAAGCCCCGATGCAACGGCAAGAATCAATGCCGTTACTGATGCTTTAATCTCAGGCAGCAGGATAGCCAGCAACAATGCATAGAGGGCGACGCCCATACTTTTGGTCAAAATTTCCGGCAGGAAACCACCCATAATATAGCCTGCAATCGTTCCACCTACCCAGGCAGAATAAGCAGATATTTGCACAATAATTACAAAGGTCATCGAAAGCTGACCTCTCTTAAATGACAAAACTGAAAAAACCTCATCAGTCACACCAAAGGCAATAAGGAAAATATATCTCTTTGCTATCCTGCCTATTCTTGTGGACAAATAGGCGCTCATCAAAAAATGTCTGAAATTGACCAGCAAAGTAGTTAGAATAATACCACCCGGCCCCATTCCTGCCATTAACAGATTTAGTGCAATAAACTGGCTGGCGCCGGCAAACACGGCGGCTGAAAACAAAAAACACTCCAAAAGGGTAACACCACATCCTTTTGACAATATCCCGAATGCAATGGCTGCCGGTATATACCCGATAAAAATCGGAATTCCCGCTTTACATGCATCCTGTACTTCTCTTGTCATGATTTTAATCATCCTTAAAAAAATTACTGTTTCAGGAAATGTTAACAAATTTCTTTGATTTGCCCGAAGAAAGGATATCGGCTTTTAAAAAATTGATAAAAACTTTTTCCGTCAGACTGGGCACCTTATCTTGAAGCTGGACCAGTGATATATTATTAATCACATCGCGTTTTGCTGTTTTGATTGGAATAATTTTACCTCTTTTAATGTCTCTGCTGACAATATGTGAAGCAATCACCCCCATACCCAGCTGAGTCTTTATCCCGGTAATGACGGCTTGATGGCTGTCAACCGTCAGAACCCGGTTCAACCCGGCTGAAAATTTATTAAAATGGTGTTTAAACCAGTTCTTCAGGGTCAAGGAAGATTTCTGGTATGAAATAAACTCTTTTGAAGCCAGGTTTTCAAAAGAATGATCCCCTTTTATTTCTCTTTCATAATACCGCTTTGAACAGGCCATGATCACTTCTTCATCTATTAAGGGTTCAATACTGTAGATACCGAAATCTCCGGATATCTGATCCTGTGTTAAAAAGATATCCACCAGACCAAAGTCAAGCTCACCAGCATTAATCATTGGAAAAATCTTGGCAGGATCACCCAGCTTCATAGTAAATACAACCTCGGGATATCTTTGCCTGAAGGATGCAAACAGCCCTGGAAAATATGATTTGCCAAACTCAATGGGAGAACCAATCCTGAGCAAACCCGAAGGAACCCGTTTTGCCTGCTTCATCTGCTTAATGCCGGCTTCAAGATCCCGGATAAAGGGTTGAAGAATTTCAAACAATTGATCGCCTGCAGAAGTCGGGACAAGTTTTTTGTGAAGTCTTGTAAAC
>JAHOYS010000101.1 GCA_019038815.1 Desulfobacterales bacterium
CCAAAAGAATCCTAAATTCCTTCTTTGAAAAGATCTTCGGAATCAGAAGCTGTATCCGGTTTTGGGGTGTATTCAGTCGGCACGGTGCCTTCCTTAAAGCATTCAAAGATCGTCTCTTCAGATTCTTCAATGGGAAGAAGTCCTGTTTTGGCATCAATTTTTGCAAAAACGATGCCCTCTGGAACATTAAAAGTCCTGGCAGGTTTTCCTTCCAGCGCATTTTTCATAAATTCAAGCCAGATGGGACTGGCAGCTCTTGATCCGGTCTCTCCTTTTCCAAGGGGGGCTTCCTGGTCAAGTCCAACCCAGACACCTGTTGTGTATTTGGGTGTATAGCCCATGAACCAGGCATCAAAAAGATTGTTTGTTGTTCCGGTTTTCCCTGCAACAGGGCGTTTAAGTGCTTTAATTCTCCAGCCTGTTCCTGTTTTTATAACATTTTCCATAATATTGGTCATGATATAGGCCGTACTCATATCAATGACTTTTTTTCTAATCAGTTTGGAGGTTTCAAGCAAGTTTCCGTCCCGGTCATAAATTTTTGTGATAAAGACAGGCTCAATCAGATAACCCAGGTTTGGAAAAACAGAATAGGCATTGACAAGTTCAAGCAGCGAAACCCCGGATGATCCAAGCGCAATGGATAAATCCTGGCTGATATCCGATGTAATCCCAAGCTTTTGGGCATACTCAGTTATATAATCTATCCCGATATCCTGAAGGATTTTAATGGTGACAACATTTCTTGATTTTACAAGGGCATTACGGAACAGTGTCGGCCCAAAAAATTTTTCTTTGTAATTTCGGGGTTTCCAGATAAAATCACGGTCAGTGTCTTCATAAACAACAGGGGAATCTATGATGACACTTGCAGGCGTATACCCCTTATCAAGAGCTGCAGCATAAATAATGGGTTTGAATGCACTTCCCGGCTGGCGCCTGGATTGGTAGGCCCGGTTAAACTGGCTGTTTCTGTAATCGCGTCCGCCAATCATGGTTTTCACATGGCCGGTTTCCGCCTCAATGCTCAACAAAGCAGACTGGGCGACGGGCTCCTGCTCCAGCGTGAATTCAAACTCCTTGTTTTCAACGATTTCATTGAGTACTTTAACCATAATGATATCCCCGGGTTTAAAAACCTGGGAAGGCTTTTTAACTTTAGCTTCATAATAAGCAAGATCATGGTCTGGTTTTCTGGCCCATGTCATGGTTTTAATCTTAATTATGCCGTGAAAATTTCCTGTTCTGACCCGGGTGACCCCTTTTTTATCATCAATGCTTAGCACAACCCCCTGATAGGTATTCCCTTTTTCCAGCATCTGATTGTCGAGTTTTTCTGAAATGTCTGCGCAGAAACTCTCTATTTGAATGGCAGGGATGTTTTTCAATGGACCTCGATACCCCGTCCGCCTGTCAAGTTCAATCAGGCCTTTGTTTACTGCATCCCTTCCGATTTTCTGGAGTTCAATATTAACGGCCGTGTGTATCTGAAGACCCTGTTTGTATAGGGCATCTTTACCATAATTTTTTTCCACATATCGTCTGACATGCTCGGTATAACAGGGGACTCTTTCAATAAACCAGTTTTTTCGGGGTTTGATATCCAGTTTAAGATCAATGGCTTCCGTGACATCAAGATTTGTGATAAGACCGTCTTCCTTCATCCGGTTCAGCACATAAACCTGTCGCTGTTTGGCACGATCGGGAAATCTGAAAGGAGAATATCTGCTGGGTGCCTGGGGCAGGCCTGCCAGCATTGAACATTCTGCTATATTAAGATCTTTTGTATGTTTTCCAAAATAGTTCTCAGATGCCGCTTCTACACCGTACGCTCCGTGACCCAGATATATCTGGTTCAGATAAAGATAAAGAATTTCATCTTTTGTGAATTTTTTTTCAATTCTGTAGGCAAGAATGGCTTCTTTTATTTTTCTTTTATATGTCCGTTCCGGGGTCAATAAAAAGGATTTTGTGACCTGCTGGGTGATCGTGGACCCCCCCTGTACAATGGTGCCGGCTTTAAAGTTTTTTAAAAATGCCCTGAATATGGAAATAATATCAATGCCGGGGTGTTCCCTGAAGCGTGAATCCTCTGCTGCCACAAAAGCGTTTATCAGATTCTCCGGCATTTCAGATAAGGGGATGACAATCCGCCTTTCCTCATAAAATTCTCCGATTTTTCTTCCATCATCTGAAAACACGCTGGTCACAGTGGCGGGGTTGTAATCCTTTAGTGTGTTTATTTTGGGCAGATCACGGTTAAGATAATAATAAAGTCCGGCAATGCCTGCACAACCCAGAAGCCCTGAGACTATAAATAAAATAAAAAACCATTTGAAAAGGGAAAGAACAGTACTTTTTTTCTTTTTCTTGCTTCTTAGTTTCAGTATCTCTGATTTGCTTTTTTTTGTCATAACATCCTGGAAAATATTTAATATTTTTTTAGATGCTTATTATCAGATTACTTGTTATATGGCAATACTTATGGAGTTTCAAAACAGGGCGGCCGTAAATGGATTTATTAATTATCAGGAAGTACAATGGCCAGCATCAAATAGCTAAGAGTCTTTCCATGAATGTCTTGAAAAAGAGACACTGTTACTCCGCCGCCCCGCACATTTTCAATAACAAAGTTAAATGCTTTAAGCTTAGGAAGTTCATAGCGGGAAACAGGGCCCTCCGCTATGGGGAAGAAGTCTTCGGCAACTTTTTTTGGGGTAAGATGTTGCTGGAGATGATGAAATCCGGTTTCATCAAATGCTATGACTGAAATGTTTACGGTCCGGCCTTTGTCGCCCGCCCTGCAGTGAGCTATATCATAAACTTTAATACTCATTATTTTCCTATTATATGTATATTTGGTTTGATTAGGTGACGCGGCAGAAGAACTGACTGGATTGCCACCAATTCTTTTGTCTGCCTGAAAAAACCGCCTCCCCCTGCCGGACCGTTAGTGAGCAATGCTTCCACTTCCTCTCCAACAGCGTTGGCAGCTATTTTATCCCGGCATCTGGCTGCAAGACGAAGGCGGACTTCATAGGGCTCGCTCAATGGAGATGCTTTGCCATGCAGGCTATCTATACCGATAAAATCTTTGTGTATTTCAAGGTAGTCAAAGTTTCTATTTTTTAAACGCTCAATTACAATTTTTCCTGCTAAATGCGCTCTTGTAATTGCATTAGGCCCTCCGTAAGAAATCTGTCCTTCGCCTATATAACCGTCCATATAGCCCACGCTGACCTTGTAGGAATCTGTGCGGGGAAGAGCTATTGCTCCAAAGGCAGAAACATAATCCCTGGCCTTCTGCCTGAATTGCACGTCTGTAATATCTAAAACACAGTCAGGAGTGATATATCTGGAAGGATCGTGGATTTCATAAAGCAGCTGCTCTGTACAGGTCATTACATCCAGTCTGCCTCCTGTATCCGGTGTCTTTCCTAAAGTCACTTCACCTTTTTTTGTTACATCTGCATAAGGAAAGCCAAGTCGGGCAAGGTCCGGCACATTTTTTATGCCCGGGTCGGCGAAATAGCCTCCTGTAAGCTGACCTGCGCATTCCAGGAGGTGGCCGGCAACCGTTCCCTGGGCCAGAAGTTTATAGTCATTGTAAGACCAGTTAAACTCATGAAGCATCGGCGCCAAAAACAGGGAAGGATCAGCTACCCGGCCGGTTAAAACAACTTCCTGCCCTGTTTCAAGAGCAGGAACTATGGCATCAGCGCCCATATAAGCATTGGCAGAAATAATCCGTGGCAGGATACTTTCGAGAGTTTCTCCGGATTCCAAAAGTATAAGCTCGGGTTTATTTTTTATTATATCAAGGACATTGTCTCCTAAAACTACAGCCACACCCATTTCCGGGAAACCAAGTTCCCGGGCTATTTCATATGTACGTTGGGCAGCTGCCAGAGGGTTGGCTGATCCCATATTGGATATAATGCGCACACCTTTTGGCAGACAAACCGGCAAAAGAGCCCTTATACGTGCGGGTAAAGTATCGCTGTAGCCTTTTTCAGGTTCACGGGTTTTAATCAGATTTCCCAATGCAACAGTACGCTCTGCAAGACATTCAAGAATGATATAGTCGATTTCAGCTTTTGCTGCAAGCTCTACTGCTGAATCCACTCTATCGCCTGAAAAACCCGCCCCGCCACCAATTCTAATCTTATTTCTGTTTTTATTTTTTGATCGCTTCATCACATACAGACTTTCGTTATCTTTTTGCTTTCCAGGTTATTTCCAAATTATTCCAAGCCATATAAACCTTCAGCCTATTGTTTCAAGTATCCGGTTTTTATTTTCATGGGGGATAGATAAAATAGAACGTGCCTCATCAGGCTCGGCTATGTCTCTGCCAATTTCTTTAGCAATCGCCACAATTTTTTCAACAAGTTTAACATTGGATGCAAGTGATCCGTCCGGCATGTATAAATTGTCTTCCAGACCTATACGGACATGCCCGCCCATTACAATTGCTGCAGTGGCAAGCGGTATCTCAGCCTTGCCGATTCCGGCCACAGTCCAAGTTGAATCAGACGGTATCCCCTCAGATAAAAAGAGCAGATTTTTCACTGTGCCGGGCATTGCTCCGGGTGCCCCCAGAACAAAATCAAAATGAAGGGGAGATTCAAAAAAACCCTTTTTTCTAAGATGCAGGGCATTGTTTATCATGCCTGTCTCAAATACTTCAATCTCCGGCTTTACCCCGGTTTCCTTGAACACTCCAGCGAGAAATTCAATAAACTGGGGTGAATTTTCATATACTATTCCCGGCAGATTGTTTGATCCGGTAGTAAATGAAGCCATCTCAGGAAGCAGTCTTACAGGAGCTGCTCTGTCCTCCCAGTCTTTTCCTGCCCGCGCTCCCGTTGACAACTGAATAATTGCATCCGGTGAGACTTGTTTTATGTTTCTGATGATTTCTTTGAAAATTGATTTGTCCAGAGTTGGCCTTTGTTGAGAATCCCTGGCATGAACATGAAAAAGAGATGCTCCGGCATCTGTACATCTTTTCACATCTTCAGCAATTTCTTCGGGTGTTACCGGAAGATTGACATTATCTTTCTTTGCAGGCACATTTCCAGTTAAAGCTACAGTAATTATAAGTTTTTCCACGATTCTTTTTTTTAACCTTTTAAGGGTGTCAGTTTTTTGTTTTGCGAAATTTTATTTTTAGTAATTTTTCAAAAATTTTTATCATTGATCCTTTGTCTTCTTCTCCGTATCCTGATTTTAAGGCGGTTTGATAAGTAGAAAAGGCCGCGTACACAATCGGGATAGGAATTTTTTCATGTGAAGAGATTTCACATACATTAACCATATCTTTATAGGCGTAATTCATGGGATAACCATGATCAAAACGGTCATCGAGAATTTTAGGAATAAAGACTTTGGAAGCAAAGCTTTGACCTGATCCAGTGTTGATAACTTGAGCTACTTTTTCAGGTTCCAGTCCCAATTCTGCCGCCATGGGCAGAACTTCGGCAAGTGCAGCTATGTGGATATTAAAAAGAGTATTATTTATCATCTTGGCAAGCTGGCCGCTGCCTACGTCACCCATATGTACAATCTTGTTTCCTATTTTTTCAAGAGCAGGACTAATTTTTTTTAATATTTTCTTGTCCCCGCCGAACATAATGGTCAAGGAAGCTTCTTTAGCTCGATCCTCCATTCCGGTTACAGGGGCATCGGAAAAACAAATTCCGTTTTCTTTTAACCTGTCTGAAAACTTTTTTGTCCACATATAATTTGAAGTTCCTAAATCAACCAGTATCTGATTCTTTTTTGATCCACAGATAATACCTTCCCGGCCGAAAACTACTTCTTCAGAAACATTCTGGTCAGGCAAGCTAAGAAATATCCAGTCACTCTGCCTTGCCAGCTCGGCAGGAGATTTTGCTTTTTTAGCCCCTTTAGCAGTCAAAAGAGCCATTGCATCTTTGCTGATATCAAAAACGGTGATGTCAAAATCGCTTTTTAACAGGTTACCAGCCATCCATCGTCCCATTGTTCCAAGGCCTATAAAACCAATTTTTTGTTTCATACCAGAGTCCAAGTTAAAATACCTTTCCTTTAAACTTTTATAACAGCCCGAGTTCTTTATAGTATTTCTCTGCGCCTGGATGGAGTGGAGCCAGGTCCTTCACACCGGGATCAAATTGCCAGCGTCCAATTGCCTTATGAACGTTTTGGGTTAACCATTTCTGGTTTTGATGAATAGTTTTTACTATCTGATAAACCAGTTCTTCCGGCAGGTCGGCCCGGCATGCAAAAGGTCCTGCTTCTGTATAAGTGTTTATATCTTCTGTTTGATTTTTATATGTACCGGCCGGAATAGTCTCCCTTGGCAGTGAAGGATATTTGGAATAAATTTTGTTAAGATCTGCATCGGAAAAACTTAGAATTTTTACGTCTCTAACCGTAGTAAGCTCCATAAATGTTGAGTTTGGATATCCAACATCTCCGAACACTGCGTCTATCCGCCCATCTTTAAAAGCGTCTGAACCTTGAGATTGTTTAATTCGAAGGGCTTTGATATCACGATCCGGATTAAGGCCAAAAAGATTTAAAACCAGTTGAGAGCTCACAAGTCCTGCACTTCCAGGAGCATCGAGAGCAACTTTTTTACCCTTTAGATCGAGCAGGGAATTGATACCGCTATCTTTACCAACAGCCCAATGAACTGTACTGCCGTGAATGAAGAACATTGTGCGCAGATTTGGCAGCTTATCTTTTAAATTTGCTCCTACAACACCAATCCAGCAGATCAAGCCCATGTCTGTTTTCCCTCTGTTAATCAATTGCGCATTTTCAACTGAACCCGCTGTTACTTCGGCTGTAGCTGCTTCCACTATGTCAAGTTTTGATCTAAGAAGTTCTCCAACGCCGCCTCCGGATGGATAATAAGTACCGCCGGTTCCCCCGGTTGCAATGGTTAATTTATGCTTTTCTCCACAAAGACCAGAGCCAGGGATAGAAAGAATTAAAAGTGTGCATATTATTCCGATTGTTAAAACATGATATTTACTTTTCATATCGTCCTCCTTAATTTTTAGCCAGTTTTTGTTATACTCATAAGTTTACTTTCTTTTTTTTATTGCCGCACCTCCTTTCATATTATAAAGCAAGTTGATTATCATAACCAAAGCTTGATCCTCTTAAAAAAAATTAGCTAAACAATTTTTTGAGCAACATTGCGGTTCCTTAACTTCAGCATAGTAATCTGATAAGTAATTAAAACTGCCATCATTAAAAATCCAAAATAATTTAAATACTGATTAGGCCAGAAACAACATATGGTTACGGTAAGAAACATAAGTCTTGAAATGATGTTCAGAGGGCTGACAAAATAACCCTCCAGAAACAAAGTCATTCCGAATAGCCCGCAGGCGGCAATAACACTTATTCCAATAATTTGAAAAACATTTCCCGTTAGAATTGAAGTGTATACGAAAAGAAGCGGAATTAAGTAAAGCCCTTTGGCAAGGGCCCAGCTGTAGAGGCCTGTTTCCATAGGGTCTGATTGTGCAATCCCTGAAGCTGCATATGCCGCCAGGCATACCGGAGGCGTTATATTGGAGTCCTGGCTGTACCAGAATACAAGCAAATGAGCGGATAAAGCGCTCACGCCAAGCTCTCTGAGTCCAGGTACAGCTAATACTGCCAATACAACATAGGCTGCTGTGACCGGAAGCCCCATGCCTAAAAACATAGAAGCCAGTAGAACTAATATAATTGCTATTATCTTTTGTCCGCCTGCAACTGAAATTACCATGGCGGAAAACTTAAGGCCAAGGCCGGTCAATCCTACCACGCCGACCACAATTCCTGCTGTTGCGCAAGCAGCAGATACAGGTACTGCTATAATTGCAGCAGCCTTTAAAGCATTTAGGAATACAGGGAAAGTCATCCGGGATTCTTTTTTGAAAAAGCTGACTATAATAAGAGCGGCTATACCCAGGCAAACTGAATAAGTGGGGCTGTAGCCATAGGCAAGCATAAATACAAGAAGTGAAATGGCAACAATATAATGGGCACCAAGCTTTAATTGCTCCTTTAAAGAAGGTAATTCATCTACAGGAACCTTCTTTATGCCATCCTTGAGAGCGCGTATATGCACAAAAAAACTTACGCTTAAGAAATATAAAACTGCAGGAGCAATTGAAGCGATGATTATGTTCCGGTAGGGAATTCCGGTCCATTCAGCTATTATAAAGGCGCCTGCGCCCATAATGGGAGGAACCATTTGTCCGCCTGTGGAGGATGCGGCTTCAATGGCGCCTGCAATAGGAGGCTTATAGCCAACTTTTTTCATAAGTGGAATAGTAAAGGAGCCCGTAGCAACTGTATTGGCAACGGCACTTCCTGAGATGGAACCCATGAGTCCGCTGGAGAAAACAGCAGTTAGTGCCGGACCGCTGCGGCTCCTGCCTGTTAGTGCAAATGCAAAATCAATAAACCACTTTCCTGCTCCTGTAGCTTCTAAAAAACCGGCAAAAAGAACAAAAAAGTAGACATATTTAACCATAACACCAATGGGGATGCCATGAATTCCTTCCGAAGTCATGTAAATTTGCGTTATTATTCGATCAAAATCAAAGCCGCGGTGGCCGAATATTCCCGGTAAAAAGTTTCCAAAAAGAGTATAAGTTATAAATATAACAGCAATAATGAGAAGAGGCAGTCCAATAGTTCTGCGGGTGATTTCAAGAACTACTATGGTACTCAAAACTCCCATGACAATGTCAAGGGGTAATGGAGCACCCATTCTAAGGCTCATATTCGGATATTCAATTATTATATAAAAACCGGAAACCAGTGCCATCAGGATTAGCACACCATCAAGAATCAACCATTTAGACTTTTTCTTACTTATTGGTTTAAAAAGTAAAATCAAAACCGAAGCGAATATTAAATGCCCGGCGCGCCAGGTCATTTCAGTAATGAATCCTATAGTGGCAAAATAGAAGTGATAAAAAGCCATCAGAACTGCAATTATTAATATCAGTCTAGATTTCAGATCAATTTTGTGCATTTCTTCCATGGAACGCCTCTTGCTTTAAGGTGAATATAGTATTATTGGAAAGGCTTATTCACCATATATTTATAACTGTAAAGCATTTTGCCTAGACTCGGTCTAAATATTGTTTGCCAAATCTAATTATCGAGTGCAATAAATTCCATTATTCGGAATTTCTTAAAAAGTATTCCTACTTTCAGAATTGTCTATATATTATTCTGCTGACGATTGTCAAGTTTTTTATGATCCTTGTTATAATTGATTTGACAGATTA
>JAHOYS010000329.1 GCA_019038815.1 Desulfobacterales bacterium
GAGGCACATGCAAAACTGCGACCGGTTGATTTTGCATCAGACGGCCTTTTTGTGGCGGGTCTTGCCCATTATCCCAAACCCCTTGAAGAGAGTATTGCCCAGGCCAGAGCAGCTGTTGCCCGTGCCATGACGATTCTTTCCAGAGACTCTTTGATGGTGGGCGGCGTTGTGGCAGAGGTCACTCCGGAAAAATGTGCGGTTTGCCTGACCTGTGTTCGAACCTGTCCTTATGACATTCCCTATATCCATACAGACGGGTATGCCCAGATTGATGCATCCGAGTGTCATGGATGCGGTGCCTGTGTAGCGGAATGTCCGGGTAAGGCAATCAAACTGAATCATTTTACAGATCAGCAGATTATGGCAAAGACGGATGCACTTTTTGAAGAGGCATAATAAACTATTAATCAGCTTTGATTAACGGAGGTTAATGATGACCCAAGAATTTGAACCCAGGATAATCGCATTTTGCTGCCAGTACTGAGCTTATGCAGCCGGGGACCTGGCAGGTTCCATGAGACTGTCCTATTCTGCTGACATAAAAGTTATTCAGGTACCATGCACGGGAAGGGTGGATATCCTTCATTTGCTCAATGCCATTGAAGATGGAGCGGATGGTGTATATGTGGCCGGATGCCTTGAAGGTGAGTGTCATTATATAGAAGGTAATCTTAAGGCTAAAAGAAAGGTGGAGTACGTTAAAAAAACACTGACTGAACTGGGTATCGAGCCTGAAAGGGTTGCGATGTATAATCTTTCTTCAGCACAGGGTGCACGGTTTGCCGAGATTGCCAATGAGATGGCGGACAAGATTAAGGCGTTGGGACCCACACCGGTAAAGAACACTCATGCGGCGTGAAACCAAAGAATCTAATTTATAAAACTATATAGAGGTGAATCATGATAGTAGCAGATCGCAAATCGCTTGAAGAGATATTGGCGATGGTTAAAGACAATAAAAAGATTCTCATCGCCGGGTGCAAAGGGTGCGTTACTGTCTGCAATGTCGGCGGGTTAAAGGAAGTTGAAATACTGGCATCTTCAATTAAAATTGCCAGGAAGAAAGAAGGAAACGACATTGAAATTGATATTGAGGTTTTGGAAAGACAGTGTGACACGGAATATGTAGCAGGAATCAGTGAGACAGTAGGTGACTATGAAGCAGTGATTTCTCTTGCCTGCGGTGTCGGCCCTCAATTTTTATCTGAAATGTACAAAGACCAGACATTTTATCCGGGTGTCAATACCACCTTTTTCGGCGGTGCCACCCAGCATGGAGTCTGGGAAGAAAGGTGTGCAGGCTGTGGCACCTGTGCCATCCATAATTTCGGCGGCCTGTGTCCAATTGCCAGATGTGCGAAAAGCCTTATGAACGGTCCCTGTGGCGGATCATCCAATGGTGTATGCGAAATAAACAAGGATACCGAGTGTATCTGGGATTCCATTGTCAGAAAGAAAATGGAGGCCGGGCGCTTAGAAGATCTCCTTGGTGTAAAGGGCATTAAAGACTGGCAGACAGCAAGGGACGGGGGACCTCGAAGAAGCATCAGGGAAGAACTGGTTCAGGGAAATATTTAAAACACAAAGGAGAGAACCAAAATGAGTGAGCTCAAATCAGGAAGTAATCTTGAAAAGGTTCTGAAAGCCGGACATTTTGCATTTACAGGAGAGTGCGGGCCCCCAAAGGGTGCTAATGTGGAGCATTTGATAGAAAAATTTCAATATTTGAAAGGCAATGTGGATGCCGTCAATATAACCGATAATCAGACAGCAGTTGTGAGAATGTCTTCTCTTGCCGCATCAAAATTAATGGTTGATGAAGGGCTTGAACCCAATTTTCAGATGGTTTGCCGGGACCGAAACCGTCTGGCAATAATGAGTGATATATTAGGAGCCCATGCACTTGGCATTAGAAACATGCTTTGTCTTTCCGGTGATCACCAGACATTCGGCAATCATCCCGAAGCAAAAAATGTTCATGATATTGATTCCATGCAGTTGATCGCTTTGGTGAAAAAAATGCGGGATGAAGGAAAATTTTTGAACGGAGATGACATTGATGTCCCGCCGAAAATGTTTATCGGCGCTGCCTGCAATCCCTTTGCAGATCCCTATGAATACCGGGTGTACAGGCTTGCCAATAAAATAGAAGCCGGGGCTGATTTTATCCAGACCCAGTGTATTTTCAATATGGACAAGATTAGGGATTTTATGAAAAAGGTTGTGGACATGGGGCTCCATGAAAAAACTTATATCCTGGCAGGGGTAACCCCCATGAAAAATGCCGGCATGGCAAATTTTATGTCAAAATTTGTGCCTGGAATGGACATCCCCGATTCCCTGATCAAGCGTCTCAAAAGCGTGGATAAAAGAGACCAGGCAGAAGAGGGCATACGTTTTGCCCTGGAACAGGTTGAAGAATTCAAGGAAATGGAAGGGGTGGCAGGTGTCCACATGATGGCTATTGAATGGGAGCACATGGTCCCTGAAATTGCCGAAAGGGCAAAAGTACTGCCAAGACCGGTAGTTTGAGTTTTATCCGGGTACTCTTTTTTTTTTCGGGTTGGAGGGTCTTAGGTTAAAACCGGGCACTCCATCCTGCATTGGCAAAGGCAAATTTATCCTTGAACCGGTTGTAGCAGGTAGCTGCTGCCTCATTGCCTGTACAGTGGGAAACGGCAATGAGTTTAAGATTGTATTGTGCAAATGCATCCATTGTTTTTTCTAATTGTTTATCGGAATTTAAAAATCCCAGGTGGGTTCCTCCGATAACCGCATGAAAGGATTTGTATCCGGTTTTTTTAGAAAAATGGTTCATTATGTTCACAATGCCTGAATGGGCGCATCCTGTCAGGATGACAGGACCTGATGATGTCTCGATCAAAAGAGAGGCGTCATCATGTAAAGGGTCCTGGATAAAGGAGTGCCCCTCTTTAACCAAAAGTCTCTTGTCTTGTAGTTCAAAGTCAGTCAGTCTTGGTATGACACCTGAAAAAAAGACACCTTCTGATATTTTTGAAAATTCTTTTCTGAAATGAAATTTGGCACTCATGTTGGTTTCAAGATGTTCCCGGCTGAACTTTGTACCGATAAACACCTCTTTTTTCTCATTTTCATGGCGGGCATATTTGGGAGCAAAGATATCCGGATGGGCATAAACATCAATTCTTTCTTTTTGAGGCATTAAATCTGCAAGTCCGCCGGTATGGTCAAAGTGGCCATGGCTTAAGACGATTTTCCTTATATCATACAACTTGATCCCCAGGGCGTGTGCATTGGCTTTTAAGCCCAATCCCTGGCCGGTATCCACGAGAATTTTTTCATTATTTTTTTCTATAAGCGCAGAAAATCCATGCTCACCCATGACGCCGATTGTTGCACCAGCCCTGTTTTCGCACATAATAGTGATCTTTGTGTCCATTATAATAATTTCCTTATATTGTATTTGTTATAATAATATCGGGTCTGCCTGATAATTTGTAATATAGTATTGATTTTTATTTTCAAAAAAGACAACCCCGTCAAGGTAACCCACATCTCCTGATGTTTCATGTTTAAGTCCCAGTTTAAATTCTTTTAAAGGGTATATATTCCAGTCATGTGAAACACAGACAGCAATCTGGTTTTCTTTGAGGTTTTTTATTTGCTCAATCATAAATTCACTTAAAAGAGCTGATGTCTTTTCCGGATTTTCCATGATACTTTCATCAATACGATTATCAAACCAGCTCCGCAGAAATTTTTTATTTCCTTCCTTTTTAATACGGAGAATGGCTTTTGGGACATCCTTTACATAAAAAGGTGCAAGCGTATCATTTGTGCAATTATGATCAACGGCCCGGTTGTTTTTATTTGTATAACCTTTATCAATCAAAAAGGCGGTTTCAATACATCTTCCCAGAAAACTGGAGGTAAATTTTGGCAAAAGGCTCGATTGGATAGCAGCACCAAAATCAACGGCAAACTTTTTACCGTCATCTGTTAATCCCATGAAAGGTTCCAGCTTTGGATCTTCTGTGAAAAATCTGTCGGAATGGCGGATGAGGACACTGATTTTTTTTATCCCGTTATCCAGCAGATGATTAATTGTATCAATGGTTTGTTTTGTTTTGACTTCGAACTTTTGTGTCATCTATGAGGCACTCCTGAAAATTTATGAAGGTTTATCTTTGAAAGATTGCTATATAACCTGCTCTATAATTTTTTTCAATACATCTCCTGCCTTCTCTCTGATAAGTACATCACACCTTTTATCATAGGGTGTTTCAGAAAGGTTGATAATAACAAGAAAAGCGCCTGCGTTTTTCGCATATTCAGGCATTAAAGCTGCGGGTTGAACCAGAAGCGTGGACCCCACTACAATAAAGACATCACTTTTTGATGACAGCATGGCAGCTCTCTGGGTTTCCTCAACCGGCATGGCCTGGCCAAAAGAAACCGTGTCCGGCTTAAGAAATCCTCCACACGAACAAACAGGTGCTTTATCTCCGGCATCGATCATGGCCTGGGCCTTTTCCCAGGATATCAGTTTTTGACAACTCATACACCGGACACGCCGGGTATTGCCATGAAGCTCTATAATTTTTTCTTTTGGAATACCTGATTCTTCATGTAGTCCATCAATATTCTGGGTGATAAGTGCCTTTAAAATTCCAATCTCATGCAATCTGGCTATGCTCATATGGCCTGTATTGGGTTTGGCGACTGACAGGCTTTTTTCCATATCAAGCCGCTGCTCCCAATATTTGATCCTTGATTCCTTAGAAGACATGAACTCATCAAAGTATACAGGCTTGAATTTGTCCCATATACCTCCCTGGCTTCTGTAATCAGATATCCCGCTTTCCGTTGAGATACCGGCGCCGGTAAAGACAACCAGATGTTTTGATTCTTTAATTTTTTTGGCGACTATTTGTGATTTTGTATCCATGGAAAAAGCCTTTTGCGTGTGACCTTCAGGTTATAAATGGTTTCATAGAGAGTAAGAATTTCTCGAATTTTAAATACAAATCCTGTTACAAAAAATAAACTCAGAAATTCAATCCCGACAAGACAGGCAATCGCAAAAGAACCCAAAAGCGTGGAATGATCAATGAGGTTCCTCAAGCCAGCAGCGGAGATAAAAAGAACAGATCCAATGATTAAGCTGATGGGGATCATTTTAAGGAAAAACAGATAGACCTCTTTTTTTTGGGTATTTAAACTTTTTTTGTTCCAGCATTCAAACAGGACAAATGCCTGGATGATAACAGACAGCGATAAGCCCAGGGCCACTCCTTTTGCCCCCATTGTTTTCATGAAAAAGAAAATCAAGGGAAGGGTGAATACAACGCAGAGAGTTGTAAAAATGGCGGGGAAAAGTGTGTTTTGAATGGCATAGTATCCTCTTGAGACTATATTCTGGGCTGAAAATGCAAAGGCGCCAACCATGAAAAACGGCAGAATTCCTGCAGTTACCAAGGTTGCCCGGGCATCAAATTGTCCTCTTTGAAAAAGAATCGTCACGATTTCATGGCTTAAAACAATAAAAAGAACAGAAAAGGGAATAACAAGAAAAATAAATTTCAATGTTTTGTTTAACAGGCGGTTTAGCTCAAGAATATCACCTTTCTGGGCAAGTTTTGCCATGAAGGGGTATGATGCAACACCAATGGCCTGACCGAAAAGTCCCACAAGAACAAACATCACCCTGAGGGCATAATTCATGGCAGCAATACTGCCCTCATTTAACCAGGACCCGAAAAATTTTAAGAGAATTTCCGTTGAAAACGTCATGGTAAGACCCAGCATCAAAGGCATTGTGAGCATAATATATTTTATTAAATCAGGGTGGGTAAAGCTCAGTATAGGATAGTATTTGAGCCCCAGTTTCTTAGCCCCCAGCAGCTGAAGTCCAAAATTACCAATAAATGCTCCAACAAGAACTCCCCAGGCAAATCCTTCCATGCCGATGAAAGGGCCTAAGATAAGTCCGCCCAGAATAATACTTAAATTGTATATCAAAGGAGCAAGGGCAGGGATGAAAAATTTTTCCTTTGCAAATTGAACTGCCATAAGCAGTCCACCGCTGAAAAAGAAAAACTGGGCAGGGATGATAATCCGGGTCATTTTCACAGCCAGGGCAAAAGTATCGGGATCTTGAATGCCGGGGGCAAAAATATGGACAAACTTTGGTGCCCATATCATTGTTACCAGAATAAAGCATATAAGAAGAAGCCCGAAACCATTCATGATAATGGAAAACACTTTGTACCCGTCATCTTCCCTGTTCAAGGAAAGATAGTGGGCAAATATCGGAATAAAGGTGATAGACAGAAAGCCGCTTGCTACAATATGGTTAAGGATTTCAGGAAGGATAAACGCAATCTGATAGGCATCAACAGAGGCTTTTATACCGCCGAAATTTGCAATCGCTATTTCACGGAAAACACCGATTACACGACTGGCAAATACAGATGCCATCATGATAAAGGATGCAACTCCCACTTTTTTTAATGTATTTTTATTTACCATAGCTGTAATATTAAAATAACGCCCAAGTTTCTTGTTTCTTTCATGTGTCTAAGTCACATAAACATTTGCGGTTTTTCCCTAGCTGCTTCAAGTGATATAGCTGGGTAAAAAGGAGTAAGATTAAGCTTATAACGTGTACTTTTTAGTTTACCCTTTTTTGTAAAAATTCCTTTATTAACTAAATCTTTTAAATCCCTTGTCGCTGTTGCCGATGTGGTTTTGACAACTGATATATAATTCTTAGCACTAAAGCCCCCGGAAAATCCTTTTCGGCCTTCTCTAAAAATTCGCAATACTGCCTTTTTTTGTCTTGGATTCAGAAGCTTTTCACAAGCATTAAAAAATTTTGCTTTGGCTATTACAAAATCAACCTGTTTTATTGTCTGTTTCTGTGCTTCAATAATTGTTTTGCCAAAGTAAAAAAGCCAGGGCGTAATCTGATTATTTTTATTCTGCAGTTCTAAAATTTTATAATAATCTTTTTTCTTGTCGCTGATTGTAGAAGATAAAGCGATAAGTGTCGGTTTCCTCAAATTCTGAGCCAGGGCCTTCTCAGTTAAAGCCCTGCTTATACGTCCGTTACCATCTTCAAAAGGGTGAATGGTGACAAAATACAAATGCGTAATACCGGCTCTGATTAATGGCGATAACGGTGCATTCCCACCTGGGGCTGTCTTGTTGAACCAGTTTATAAATTGATCCATTTCTCTTGGGATTTTAGAGGCTGGCGGAGCAACAAAATGAATTTTCGGTTTATCAATCCGTCCAGACACTATCCGCATATCATCATTACTTGTGCGGTATTTCCCCCTTTCTAAATCTGTTCTTCCGTTCAATAATTTATCATGCCAGGCACAAAGGGTTTCATTGGTTAAAGGAGAATTGAAACTAGTGTACAAATCTTTCATCATCATTGCTATACCAGCTTCTTCTGGTTTTATATTACCATGTAAATATTTCTCCCCCACACCAAATTCTTTGCAAATAGATGATTGAAGGCTGTCCCTATCTAAAAACTCGCCTTCTATTTCAGAAGTTTTCAAGGCTTCATTGCAGATAATTTCAATTCTCAATTTGTCCTGGTCTTTTTTGGAAAGGTGCCGCATAACACCAAAAGAGATACCTGATTCTTTGGTGTATTCGTTTTCCAGGGGATCTAATTTTTGCTTGTTATAAGAAAAATCGGGCCAATCGTCCTGCTGCCAGCCCCAGTTTTTTATTTCCATGATCTGTAAACCTTTAATTTATAGATCAAAATATACTATTATTTGATCTATAAAACAACAGTTTATACATCATCTTTTATTTTTGTTTTTTTAATGATGAATTGGAGTTGATAGTTCTAATTATTCTGGGGAAAGAGGTCATACCTATTATATAAAACGTTTTTCCCTAACACCTATTTAAGAATATACACATCTGGATAGTCCATAAGCTTCAACGTTGTGGCGATGACACCCGCAACTGTTTGGGCATCATGGATAATAATCAAGCTATTGCTTTTATTTAATTCCTCCATCATGGGTTTGGAAAACATGTCGCTGTAATCAACATGGTTGGCACCTTTGATATGATTTTTTTCATATTTTGATTTATCACGAAAATCAACAAAAGTGCAGTTTTTTAACTTTTTTGCATCTTTTTCAGTGATACATAATGCGCCAAAATTAATTTTATTTACATCGATTAAATCATTAAGAAGTTTTAACCGGCCTTCTGTGGAGTACCCTGCTTCTTTCCAGGTCTTGATACCATCTCTCATCCAATATACATTTGTGTAACCATTCTCAACCGCCAACCTGGCGGCGTGATAGGATTTCCATCATGTGCCCGACGCGCAATAAGTCATAATGGGAGTACTTTTATCTTTTGGAAGCTGTGCAATATCAAAGTCAACTTTGTTTAATGACATATCAGTACTTTTGTGATCCTTTGGAACCATGCACGTTATGTGTATTGTGCCGGAAGGATGACCTTTCATGAAATCGGTTGTGTGACTGTGACATGCAACAACCGTCACTCCGTCTTCATGAAGTTTTTTTGCTTCTTTTATATCTACTGCCTTGAATCCGTCTCCCCCTTTTTCAGGAGCAGGAACCTTTGCCGCAAAACTAAATGTTGAAAGCCCTGTTAAAAATAATAATGACAGGATAAAAATTAAAATTTTTTTATGCATCTTCAAACTCCTTTCTTGTTTTATTAAACTTGTTTTTTTTAGGATAATTTCCATTTCTTAAAAATAGGTATGACCATTGGAACCACATACTTGTTTGCTCTAATTAATATTTTTTCGTGATGTAGGATTCTTAATCTTAAATATTAGAGCAAAATTCATACCATTGCATGGAATGTTTATCCGGCAAATTAAATGGTCTGTATTTTTAAATACTTAGGCGTATTTTCGGAGGCAAGGAAAATTTTGTTGCCATTATAAATAAGCAATATGGCGACTTATTTGATTGCGATATTGCAATTCTATTGTGGTGTTTTCTGGGGGCCAGCCAGATCGTATCCATTTTCAATGGATGACGGAGGGTCCCCCGAATTTTCAATCACAGGCGCTGTGGATTATCGCTCCTTCAGGGCAAGTTTCAACACATGTACAACATTCAATACAGTCATCAATTTGAACAGGTACGGTTTTACCACCCTGTAACTCATAGACTTCTGAAGGGCATGCATCAGCACATTCCCCCTGTCCTGTGCATTTGTCATAGTCTACTTTTATTGTGACAGCGTCACTTTGCCATGTTTTGATACTCATTGATCTGTCTCCT
>JAHOYS010000137.1 GCA_019038815.1 Desulfobacterales bacterium
AGGGTAATGATAAACCCGTTCGGTACAATAAGACCCGGGCTGAAATATTGGAAATTTCCCTTAAACTGGCAGAATCCGGCGTCCACCTGATTGATCTGACAATGGGTGAATCTGAGTTGTTGAACCGGCATAATTTCGATTATGCTCAGAAACTGTGCGATATTATTTCAGATATTAAAACCCAGACCGGGTTGCCGGTCATGATTTCCCCGGGTGTTGTATCTGGATGGGTACTGAAACAAATGGCAGACATTGGTACGGACTGGTATGCCTGTTACCAGGAGACCCATAACCCAAAATTGTTTTCAAAGCTCAGGCCGGGACAAAACTATCAAAAAAGGTTATCTGTCAAACAAAATGCCTCCCGGGCAAATATCTTAATTGAGGAAGGTATTCTTTGCGGGGTGGGGGAAAGCTTTGAGGATATACTGGATTCATTTGACATTATCCGGGAACTCAATGCTGACCAGACAAGGGTTATGGGATTTGTCCCCCAGGTTGGAACTCCAATGGCAAACCATCCGGGTGCCAGTGTCCACAGGGAACTTGTCATCCTTGCTGTTTTGCGTCTGCTGTTCCCTGACAAACTGATACCGGCCTCACTTGATGTGGAGGGGAGCACCGGCCTTGAAACACGGCTGGCAGCCGGAGCCAATGTCATCACTTCCATAGTGCCGCCTGGAAAGGGACTTGCAGGAGTTGCCCAGAGTTCTCTTGATATTGAAGATTCAAAGCGAACCGTTGCTTATATTCAGAAAAAGCTATTATCGTGCGGAGATTATCAGGTAGCCAACCATAAAGACTACAGGAACTGGATAGCACAAAGGAAACAAAATCGTTTCAATTCTTACAAATTATGATTATGGCGATTCCAAAGAGCCCGGCCCCAGGAAAAACTCTCTGGTTTTGCTGTAATTGGCTGCCAGTTTAAGTTTGGCGGTTTCTATCAAGGCATAGAGCGTTGGAACAACAACCAGGGTCAGGATCGTTGCAATCATCAGTCCGAAAATAACAACAATTGCCATGGATCTCCACCATTGGGTGGATTCACTGGCCGTTGAAAGTGCCATGACATGGAAATCATAACTGATTCCGGTGACCATGGGCAAAAGCCCCAGGATGGTTGTAACGGCCGTTAAAATTACCGGCCTCAAACGGGTGGCACCGGCAGCAATAACAGCGTTGCGAATGCTCATGCCATTATTTCTAAGTTTATTGGTATAATCAATGAGAATAATGGCATTGTTTACAACAACACCGGCAAGAGAGATAATGCCCACCCCGGTCATGACGATGCCAAATGGTGAGTTAATCACTGCAAGTCCCAAAAAGGCTCCGCCTAAAGAAAGAATTACAGATGTGAGAATGATGCCCGGTTGTATAACGGAATTGAACAAGGTCACCAGGATCAGAAAGATTAAAAAAAGAGCAATTAAAAATGCTTTTGACAAAAATTCTTCAGATTCTTTCTGATTCTCATCCTCACCCGTAAATTTATATTTATAGCCAGGCGGCAGCTCAATATCCTTTAGCAGCTCCTGGGTCTGCATTCTGGCAACAGTTCCCGTGGTTTTGGATTCATTTACATTTGCCTTGACCGTTACAACGCGTTCATGGTTTTTTCGAACAATATCTCCAATGGTCCCTTTATATTCAATACTGGCCAGGGTAGTGAGTGGAACAATTACTCCTGCGGGCGTGGGAATCATGAGTTTATGAAGGACATCTGCTACTTTTCTTTCGGATTCAGCAAGCTTTACCACGATGTCATAGTCTTCATCCCCTTCATAATAGGTGGAGATATCAAGCCCGTTATAAGCTGTTTTCAATGCATTGCCTATGGCACTGGTGGTCAGGCCGAAGAGAGCGGTTTTCTGACGGTCAATTTTAACCTGTACGCTTGGCAGGCCACCCTGGTAATCATCCCGGACGTCTTTTACATGGGGAATATTTTCAACCACTTTGATCATTTGTTCAGCTATTTTGCTTAAAATTTCAAAATTATCCCCTGAAATCTCAATATTGATGGGAGGGCCTGTGGGGGGGCCTTCAGCCTGCTCATCCACAGTGATCTTTACACCGGCAATATTTTTAACCCGGCTTCTTAGTTCCTCCAGATCATCTTTGCTCGGGGATTTCCTGTTTTCAAAATCAATAAACTGGATACCGATATGGTTGGGAAGGTTGGAGTCAAAAATAGATCCGCCTGAAGTTTGTACCACTCTGGTATAGATATGTTCGATATTATTGATATTGCCGGGAGCCATAAACTTTGTACCATCGGCATTTTCATGTTCCTGAAATCTTAAAGCATCACTATAATCAAGTCCTTGATTTCCTGTTATTGCTATTTCAACATTTTTAATGGTTCTGTCAATGAAGTCAAGGTCAGCCCCTTCGGGCACATCAATGTTAATATAGGCTGATTTCGGATCAATGGGCGGGAAAAATTCAATGGGTTTTTCAATGCCGATTTTTAAAAACCATATCTGGAAAAGAATAATTAATACGGTAAAAGACCCGACGATTACGGTGATATTATGGTCCAGTGCTTTGTTCAGCAGTTTTGAATAAAGCGTTAATAACGGCCCCTTGATGTCAATGGGTTTTTCTCCCTGGGCCTTGATTTCAGCGGCAGTAAGTGTTTCTCCGTTGATTTTTGTTTTTATTTTCATAAAAAAAGCACACAGGGCAGGGTTGATCACAAGTGCTACAAAAAGGGATGAAGCCAGCGTAACAATGAGTGTGATGGGAAGGTACTTCATGAACTCACCCATCATACCCGGCCAGAAGATCATCGGAAAAAAGGCTGCTATCGTCGTAAGAGTTGAGCCGATCACCGGCCAGGCCACCTCACCTGTGGCTTTCATGGCAGCTTCCACTCTTGGAATTCCCTGCTGCATATATCGATAAATGTTTTCAATGATAACAATGGCATTATCCACCAGCATCCCGAGAGCCAGGGTTAATGAGAACAGAACAATCATGTTCAGGGTATACCCCATGGCGTGGAGGATGGTAAAAGACAGAAACATGGAAAAGGGTATAGCAAGACCGACCAGCAATGCATTTCTAAACCCCAGGGCAATAAACAGAATTATCACCACAAGGATAAGCCCTGAAAGAATGTTGTTTTCAAGATCGGCGATCATAAGCCTGATATCTTTTGATTGATCCATCAGTTTGGTAATTATGGTATTTTTCGGGAATGTCTTTTCTGCTTCCATTACAATGGTATCGATTTTATCGGAAATAAAAATAATATTTTCGCCGACCCTCTTTTTGACCGATATATTTACAGAGTCAACACCATCCAAACGGGACCGGGATGTCTCTTCCTTGATGCCGTCTACAACGGTGGCTACATCCTTCAGATAAATGGGATTGCCGTTATGGGTGGCAACAACAAGGGAGAGTATTTCCTCCGGGGTTTCAAATTCTCCGGGGACCTTAAGCTGGTATCTGCCGTCTCCCAGGGTTATGGCACCACCGGAAGTATTCTGGTTTTCGCTGATAACAGTCTGCTCCAGGGATGTAATGGGAATCCTGTAATACGCCAGCTTATCCGGGTCAACTTCTATTCTGATTTCCCTTTCCTGACCTCCGGTTACCTCAGCTTCCAGAACCCCGGGCACAGCCTCTATATCATCCTTGAGATCCTCGGCGATTTCCTTGAGCCTTCTCGGACCGCATGTCCCTGCCAGAGAGTAAATAACGATGGGCATTTCCGAGATATTTACTTCAAATATTGAAGGATCATTTTCAAGGTCAGACGGCAGATCATTTTTTGCCTCATCCACTTTGTCCTTAACCTTGGTTAAAACCTCCTCAATGTCTGTACCGGGTAAAAATTCGATATTAATCCGGGATAAACCCTGGGAGCTGACGGAACTGATATTTTTTACCTTATCCAGCCCCTTGAGTTTTTTTTCAATTTTTATGGTGATGCTGGTTTCAATATCATCTGCAGATACCCCGCGATAGTCGGTCTGAACAAATACATAGGGAACGGTGATATCCGGAGAGCTCTCTCTGGGCAGAGCTTTATATGAATAAACACCGATTCCCAAGATAATCAGGGCCAGTACCAGAATACTGGTTCTGTTTTTTATGGCTGTGCTGGAGATTATCATTGGGAAAGTTCCTTCATATCCCGGATGATTTTTGTCACATTAACCTGTTCTCCATCTTCAATAATGCGATGGCCGACAACCACAATTTTTTCACCCGGCTCAAGCCCTTTGGGAATCTGAGTTTTCCAGCCATCCAGAAATCCAGGGTTTACAGGTCTGAAACGGACAATGCCTTTGCTTTCAACATACACGCCGACATCTTTATTGAGGGTCACAAGGGAATACATGGGGACTGCAAGCCCTTGGGGGTCCTGGTTTTTGATTATTTTCACTCTTGCGAACATGTCCGGAAGGATCTGTCCATCCCTATTATCCACTTTGATTTCAAGGTTATACAAACGGGCCATGGAGTCGGCTGTCTTGTACAGATAATGGTATTCACCTGTATAGGTTTTCTTATCCAGGGCATCAATGGTCATATCAAAGGATTTAAGCTTTCGAACGGCAGCAACATCGGATTCCGGGATTCCTACTTCTATTTTCAGCTTATCGATTTGAAGAATCTGGGCAACCGGGTCACCTGAATTTAGAAATTTGCCGTTTTCAATATAAACGCGATCAACAATCCCCCGCATAGGGGAGCGTATAGTACATCGACTTAAAGCAAGTTTGGCATTCTCAAGCGCAGCTCTGCTTGTTTTTACCCGGGCAACGGCATCATCCAGTTGGGACTGAGTAACAAAGTCCTTTTTTACAAGCGTTTTTAACCGTTTTTCAGTTGACAGTGCCATTTCATGAGAGGCAAGGGCAGAGTTATAGGAATTTTGATAATCATTCTTATCAATGACAGCCAGAATATCACCTATATTTACACGCCGGCCTTCGGTTATTTTTTTTGTGATGACTTTTCCTGTGATTTCAGAGACCACTTCCAGGGACACCCATGGTTTGGCAACACCGGGAAGACTTATTTTTTCCATGACCATGGCAGGGATAAGTTCCATGGTAATCACATTGGTTAATGCTTTTGTGGCGGTTTTCTCTTTGGATTGTTTTTCAGCAAGAGCTGTTTTTTTTGTTGAGATTTTTTTACCTAAAGGCAGTATAATCAGTCCAATTATCAGCATAACTGCGATAAAGGGTATGCTTTTCCAGATAAGCCTTCTGGTTTTCTTGCCAAATGTTTCAGTGGGATCAGATTTGGTTTTCATAAACACGCCTTTTTATGTTTAAAAAAAATGACTAAGCAAAAATACAACCATTTCATTTGATTTCAAGGGGGAGGAATAAATTCCTTTTCAAAATTCGATGCTGCAGGCTGTCCGGCTGTTACCAGTCGATGGGGAAATAATCCTTTAAAAATTTACCACACCAGTGTTTTCCTGTCAGGATGCCGTGGAAAAAAGGGTCACAGATCCTTGCAGCCCCATCTACAATATCAAGCGGCGGCTGGAAATCATGGCGATCCTGTTTGAGCCTGGCCAGAATGGCAGGATCTTCATCCGTGACCCAGCCTGTGTCCACGGCATTCATGAAAATCCCGTATTTGGCCAGATCACTTGCTGCAGTATGGGTGAGCATGTTCAAGGATGCCTTGGCCATATTGGTATGGGGGTGACGGCTGCCTTTTTTAAACCGCAGAAACTTGCCTTCCATGGCCGAGACATTGACAATATGTTTTTGTCCTGTAAAATCTTTTTTCATCAAATCTGCCAGCCTGTTGCACAGGACAAAAGGGGCAACGGAATTGACCAGCTGGATCTCCAGCATTTCAGAGGTCTGGATCTCCCCCAGCCGAAGGCGCCAGGAATTGGTTTTCCGAAGGTCTATCTGCTGGAGGTCGGCATCCAGTTTTTCTGCTGGAAATACCTCGGGCACATCCAGGGAATGATCATAGGAATAGGGAATCTGGGACAGTCGGGCAGACATGCGCAATCCCACGCCCGGGGCTGTGCCGTTCCAGGTTACGGGCAAGGCCTTTTCTCTGCCCACATTTTGGGCCTGCCCGGATTCCAGCTGGGAGATACAGGCCTGGTACTGATTCAGAAGGGCCTGGGCATCCATTGGCAAATCTGCCGCAGGTTGTGTTTCATTTTCCATGAGATGGGCGTAAAATCCGGGTGGACGCCGGACGGTCTGGGCAGCATTGTTGATGAGAATATCCAGGCGCTGGTAAGTCTCTTTTATATAATCGCAAAAAAGCTCTACACTGGGGGTGTGGCGAAGGTCCAGCCCGTAGATCTGGAGCCTGTGGCCCCAGTCGGAAAAATCCGGTTCCCGGGAAAACCGTAAGGCAGAGTCCTTGGGAAAGCGGGTGGTGGCAATTACCCTTGCACCGGCTTTCAGCATCATTACGGTGGCCTGGTATCCGATTTTGAGGCGGGAGCCTGTGATCAATACCACCTGTCCTTTTAAGGGGGCAGTCTGGAAGCGTTTGTTATAATTGAACTCTGCACATTCCGGGCACATGGTGTCATAAAAATGATGGAGCTGCGTAAATTCGGCTTTACACACATAGCAGTTGCGCGGTGTTTCAAGTCTTTGTGTATTATCTTTTTTGCTGGTTTCTCTGCCATCAAATGAAATTTGTTGAGGAGCGGTAAAGACATCGGTTTCCCTGGCCATGCGGATTCCGGTAGCTGCTCTCAGCCGGCGTTCTTTTTTCACAATGGCCAGGCGTTTTTGCTGCTTTCTGTCCTTATTCCGCTTTTTAATCTCCTCTTTGTCCGGCCGTGATATTTTCCCGGCTGCCGTGATCAGAGCGATCCGCTCAGGTTCCGGCAAATGCGTCAGAAGTTCGGACTGGCCCGCAATTTTTTCTAATATGGGAATACACTGGCGTATGGCTGCCAGGATTTCCTGTTTTTCGTCAATTTTAAAAATAACTTGAGCCATCCCAGCAATGTGTGCAAAGTCTATTTTTTGGAAGACCGATGGCTTTAACCAGATCCTCCAGGTTCTGGTACCGGATGCTGGTAAGCATTAACCGGTCTATGATTCTGCCGAGCATGGCTGTGTGTTTTTCTGATCCATCCATGGCATAGTCTGTCAGATCAGTGTCTTCAGTCCCTTCAATTTCGTAAATGGCTTTTCGGCCGGCCAGATCAAGGGTTGACCGCGATGTTGAAAAATTTAAGAATTCACAGGGATAGATAAGGCACGGGCAGGCAATTCTCATATGAACTTCTTTAGCGCCGTAGTCATATAAAATCTGGGTATTGTCCTTTAGCTGGGTTCCTCGTACGACTGAATCGTCACAGAATATGATACGTTTTCCTTCGATAATTTCTTTGACAGGAATCAGCTTCATCCGGGCCACAAGATCTCTCATTTCCTGGTTCTGGGGCATGAAGCTTCTGGGCCAGGTGGGCGTATATTTAACATAGGGTCTCATGTAGGGAAGGTGGCTTTCGTTGGCAAACCCTATGGCATGTCCGATACCCGAGTCAGGGATACCCGCCACGAAATCTGCCTTTTTGGTTTCCCTTTTTGCAAGAGCTGCCCCACAGTTATACCGGACCTGTTCCGTATTAATTCCTTCATAGGATGATACCGGATATCCGTAATACACCCATAAAAATGAGCAGATCTGCATGTCTTTGCCCGGCGGCTGGACCTGTTCGATACTCTCGGGTGTTATCAGGATAATTTCATTGGGGCCGATATAGTATTCAACCTCAAAACCGAGATTTGAAAACGCACTGGATTCAGAGCTTGCAGCATAGGCATCCTCACGTTTCCCTATCACAATGGGAGTTCTGCCCAACCTGTCTCTGGCAGCATAGATCCCGGAATCCGTTAGAATCAGCATCGAACAGGACCCTTTGATTTTTGTCTGCGCGTTTAAAATTCCTTCCTCAAAAGATCCTTTCTGACCGATCAGAATTGCCACAAGCTCTGTGGGGTTGATTTCACCCTGGCTTGTTTCGGCAAAATGAATATTCTGTGAAAATGCTTCCTGGGCCAGTTCATCAAGATTTACAATTTTACCGACAGTGACTACAGCAAATTTTCCAAGGTGGGAATGAATAATAATAGGCTGGGAATCTGAATCACTAATACTTCCTATCCCCATATTTCCGACCAGGATATCAATATCCGGTTCAAATTTTGATCTGAAATACGCATTTTCAAGATTATGAATTGACCGGTGAAAATCTGTTCTATCCACAGTAGCCAGGCCACCGCGTTTTGTTCCCAGATGTGACAGATAGTCTGTCCCATAAAAAAGTTCTTTATTACATGCTTTTTTAGAAGCGCAACCGAAAAAACCACCCATAACATCCCTCTTCCATTTTTTAAAAGTTTATCATCCTTTTTTCCATATCAATACGATCAATTAATAATTATTATTTAGGATGTCAAACAAATAAAAAGACTTTTATGCAGGGAATTTTTTTACAATGTTTGACAATTGAATATTGTCATGTCAAATTGTTGTTAAAATACTGGCCCGAAAAAAAAGTTTTATAAGCAAATTGGAGTACGCGATAGCCATGCAGAAACATCCCATAGGCATTTTTGATTCCGGTGTCGGGGGGCTTAGTGTTTTAAAAGAAATCAGGAAACTTCTTCCTTGTGAGTCCATTAATTATTTTGGGGACAGCGGCAATTGTCCCTATGGTTCCAAAACAAAAGACGAGGCTTTTTCCCTGGCCAGAAAAAATATTAAATTTCTTCTTAAGCGAAATTGCAAATTAATTGTTATTGCCTGTAACACAGTGACTGCTGTGGCCATAGACAGTTTCAGATCAGAATATAAAATTCCATTTGTAGGAATGGAGCCGGCTTTAAAACCTGCTGCAATACAGACTAAAAGTAAAAAGATAGGGATTCTTGCCACAGAAAATACGTTTAATGGCAGACTTTATAAACAGACTTTTGAAAAATACGCCGATGGCATAGAAGTGTTTGTCCAGCCGGGGGATGGCCTTGTTGAACTGGTTGAAAAAGGTGCCCAGAACAGTGAAGAAGCCAAAAAACTTTTAGAGAAATATCTTTTACCCATGCTGCAGAAAGGAACGGATACGATTGTGCTGGGCTGTACCCATTATCCTTTTTTTAAGGAGATGATTAAAAAAATTACAAAAAACAGTGTAGCCATCATAGACCCTGGCGACGCAGTTGCAATCCAGACAAAAA
>JAHOYS010000136.1 GCA_019038815.1 Desulfobacterales bacterium
AGTGGCGCGCCCGGAGGGATTCGAACCCCCGGCCTATGGATTCGAAGTCCAGCGCTCTATCCAGCTGAGCTACGGGCGCACAAGTTTGTGTAATCGATATTAGATATCACAATGATAAGGCTTTCTATAACTTTTAGAAAAAATGGGGTGAGTGAAGGGGCTTGAACCCTCGACATCCAGGACCACAACCTAGCGCTCTACCAACTGAGCTACACCCACCGCAAAAAACTTTCCTTAATTATCAGAATTAGATTTATTTTTCAATCCTTTTTTAATGGGGCCGGGATTCGGAATCATCTTTTACATTGACCTTGAAGTATCATTTGACTATTATCCTTGCGTATAAAATTATTCGATAAAGGAATTCTATATGAATGCAATTTTAATATTTGTGGTCAGGCTTATTTTGGGGCTTGTGTTCGGTATCATTCTTACCCGGCTGTTCAGGCCGGAATGGGGTATTTACCATGGTGTTGCCACAGGACTCGTCCTGGTTGCCCTGGCTTATGGCATGGCGCTCTTCAAAAAAAAGAAACAAAAATAAAAACTTAGGATTTGCACCAATTGGAAAAAAATATCATTTTAGGGACCGCAGGACACATCGACCATGGCAAGACAAGCCTTGTCAAAGCATTGACAGGAATTGAAACAGATCGCCTGAAAGAAGAAAAAGAACGGGGCATTACCATTGAACTTGGGTTTGCATTACTTGATCTGCCCAATGGGCAGCGTATCGGCATCGTGGATATGCCGGGCCATGAAAAATTTGTAAAAAACATGGTGGCCGGTTCCAGCGGCATTGATGTGGTCACAATGGTGATTGCAGCTGATGAAGGCGTAATGCCCCAGACAAGGGAGCATATGGAAATCTGCAACCTCATGGGGATTGAGCATGGAATGATTGCCCTGACCAAAATAGACATGGTGGATGAAGATCTTTTAGAGCTTGCCCTTGAGGATATCAATGATTTTGTGCAGGGCACTTTTCTTGAAGACAAGCCCATTATCCCTGTCTCCTCCGTTACAAATGAAGGGCTTGATGAATTTATCAAAACCCTTGAAACCATCTGCAGCAATCTTCCTGAAAGAAAATTTTCCTCCATTTTCAGGCTGCCGGTGGATCGTGTCTTTTCAATGAAAGGATTTGGCACAGTGATTACCGGGACTCTGACTTCCGGCAGTATCAATACCGGAGATGATATCATGGTTTATCCCAAAAAAATTGTCTCCAAAGTAAGGGGTATCCAGGTTCACAGTTCAGGGGTCGCTACGGCAGGGCCCGGCACCCGGACCGCCATTAATTTTCAGGGACTTGATAAAGAATCCGTAAGCCGCGGAGATATACTTTCCACACCCGGCACCCTGATTGAAAGCTATATGGTAGATGCCCATTTTCATTTTTTAAAGAGCAATGCAAAGCCTGCTAAAAACAGAACCAGAGTAAGATTTCATTCAGGAACCAGCGAGATACTCGGGTATCTGATACTGCTTGACAGAGAAGAGCTGATGCCCGGAGACGACGCCCCTGTTCAGTTCAGGCTTGAGTCCCCTGTCTGCTGTATTAAAGATGACAGGTACGTCATTCGAAGTTATTCACCCATAAAAACCATTGGCGGCGGTGCCATATTAAATCCGGCCTCCCAAAAGCATAAACTGTTTGATACAACTGTCATCCAGGGCCTGGAGAACCTGTTACTGGAGGACAATGAACAGACCATTTCCTTTTTTCTTTCTTTAAAAGGATACCAGGGGCTGTCTTTTCCACAGCTGCGCGTCATGACCAATATCCCGGATAAAAAACTTGCTGCCAGTTTACAGAAAATGCTTGCCAAGCAGCAGGTTATCCAGATCGATAAAGAAAAGCAGATTTATGTTAATGGCTCCTTTTTTAACGATTTCAAAGGAAAACTCATCCAGAAACTTGAAGCCTACCACGCAGAAAACCCTTTAAAGGAGGGCATGCCGACCCAGGAGCTTAAATCCAAATTCCAGTATATCGATGATGCAAGATTTTTTAATATTCTTTTTACAAAACTGTCCAGGGAAAAACTCATAGTTCTGGATAAAAATATTGTAAAGTTGTCTACCCATGAAGTGGCACTTCAGGTTGATCAGCATGAAGTCAAAGAAAAAATCAAAAAAATCTATCAAGCGTCGGGATTGACACCTCCCTTTTTCAGAACCATCTGCCAGGACCTTGATATTGATAAAAAAAATGCAACGGATGTCCTCCATATGCTGATTGATGAAAAATCCATTATTAAAACAAAAGATGACCTCTACTTTGATGCCGGGGAAATCGAAAAGCTTGAACAAAAGCTGATCGCATTCCTGAAAGAGAATGAATCCGTCACTACCCCTGAGTTTAAAGACATGACCGGGGTGTCGAGGAAATATGTCATCCCCTTAATTGAATACTTTGACTCCACAAACCTGACCATCCGGGTGGGAGATACACGGCAGCTGCGACGAAAAACCTAAAGAATTTTTCCGGCAAATGCTTCAACAATACTGTTCAGGCGAACTTTGCCTTCCAAAGTGAGCCCGAACCTGCAACCTTTAAAACAGCCCAGTGACTCGTCAAGGACAGGCTTTAAAATATCGCTAAATTGTTTTTTAAAGGATACGCAAAACAGGTTTTGAAATTTTTCAACGTCCAGGCCTTCAAAAGTACGAAGCCTGAGCATGATCATCTCAATCATTTTCTGCTCACGGGTCAAAGTCTCCGAAGCTTCAACAGGAAGGCTGCCGGAAGCCAGCTTCTTTATATATGTGTCAATGCTCTGATGATTCCAGCACCTTGTTTTCCCGTCATAGGAGTGGGCAGCAGGCCCAAATCCGTAATACGGTGTCATATTCCAGTATTTTGAATTGTGTTTTGACCGGTTTTGCCGGCCCTTTGAAAAATTGGAAATCTCATAATGTTCATATTTATTACTGGTTAAAAACCGGGAGGTCTTTTTAAAAAATATTGACATGGCCATGCTGTCAAGAGGGCTTATCAAGCCTTTTTTAAACCTTTCACCCAAAGGTGTGTCAGGCTCAATGGTGAGCATATAGCAGGACAGGTGGGGCGGTGCCATCTTAAGTGCCTGTTTTAAATCTTCCAGCCATATATTTTGTGTTTCAAAGGGAAGCCCGTAGATCAAATCCATGCTGATATTGTCAAATCCCGCTTTGCCGGCATCATCAATAGCATTGATTGCCTGTTCTGCGGTATGAATTCTTTTTAAAAACTTGAGTTTATCATCATTAAATGACTGGGCACCTATACTGAGCCTGTTGATTCCTACTTTTTTTAACTGGCTCAGATAATTAAAATCAACCGTCCCCGGATTAACTTCAAGTGTTATTTCAACATCCTGAAGCACAGAAAAATTCTCTCCAATGGTCTGCAGAAGTATTTCAATATCTTTAATGGAAAGAAGTGAAGGAGTGCCGCCGCCAAAGTATATGGTATTAATTTTTTCTTTTGAACTTGATCGTTTTTTAATCTCTTTTTGAAGGGAATTAACGTAATCAGGTATCAAAGAAAGATGAGTCTGTGAATAAAAGTCACAATAGACACACTTTTTAAGGCAAAACGGAACGTGGATATAAATAGACTTTTGATCAGACAAAACGCTTCATCAGATCAGCAATAACAAAATCTACATTTTCAGGTGTCACCCCGTAAAGATCACAGGCCTGCTCTACCCTTTCAAGATGGGGACTGTCATCCATATCATCGGGACCCCGGAAAAATCCCATCCGTCTGCCGATCTGGTATAGAATCCTTTTTTCCGGCTCAAGCTCGAAAAATCGATCAATAATATTGATCATTTTCTCTTTATCTTCCGGCATTTTCCCGTTAACGGTCTCAAACAGGTTCAGGATATGATCACTTTTGATATAGGAATTAATCCCGTCCAGAGTTTCGATAAACAGCCTTAACTCTTTGGCCATCATGGTATCATTCGGCTTTTGAAACTCCCCTTTTTCAGTTTCTTCAGCAAGGACGGTTCCGTTTGTTACCGCCAGGGTCCTGATCCTGATGAACTCCGGATTAATGCTGTTGAGTGCCAGAGCCGTTTCCATGGCATGCTCTATGGAGTAATCAATCCCGCCAAGACCGGGCATAACATATTCCGACAGCTCCATTCCTGCATCTTTTACTTTTAAACCAGCCTTGATATGGGTTTCTTTGTCAGCCCCTTTATTAATTTTCTTCAATACTATGTCCGATCCGGATTCCATGCCCACATGAATGCGGTTTAATCCAGCATCGGCAATCCGCTTTAAATCGGGCTGTTTTATCCGGACAATGGTATGGCTTCTTGCGTATGAAGTAATCCTGTCAACATCTGGAAAACATTTTTTAATATATTCAAGCACAAACACAAGATCATCAGGTTTCATAATCAATGAGTTGGCATCCTGCAGAAAAATGGAGTTCATACCTGATGCATACCAATTCATGGCAGCATTAAAGGCCATACGGTCTTTCTCTTTAAAACTGTTGTAAAGGGTGTTAATCGCCTTATTGTCGACAAATCCGCCCGGGTCAATAATCTGTTGGATTCTTTCAATATAGCCATGTAGAAAATCAATATCTTTAATGATATTTTCAACTGTCCTTAAGGAGAACTTCCGTTTTTTATAAACCCTGCAAAATGTACACCGGTTCCAGGGGCAATTTCGTGTCAGCCGAATTAACAGGCTGCTTGCTTCACTGGGAGGTCGAATGGGGCCCTGCTCAAACCCTTTGTAATTATCTATTTTCTTCTTTTTCATAGGAAATCTTCACACCTGCATAATTCTATTGTCTATAACTTTCCAAACGTTATCCGGTTTAGCTCTCACAACTCAAAATGCACTTCTCGCATATTAACACTTGAATGCTTAAAGTCAATTTAATCCGGCAAAGAAAAAATCCCCATCCTAATAACCAAACTCTTTTAAAAAAGTCAAAATATGAAGGTGTTCTATACCCTTAACATTACCATGGGCAAACTCATCCATTGAAACCACTATCTTCCTGAAATTATCTTTTAATTTTAATAAATTCCCAAATTCACGATCAATGGTTTTTTTATCCTTAAGAAGATAGGCTGCCTGGATATAAATTGTTTTATCATGTTTTTTAGCAACAAAATCTATTTCCATATCTCTTTGTTTGCCGACATATACATCATATCCTTTAAATTTTAATTGTGTGTAAATCAAATTTTCAAGAATCTTACCCATGTCTTTTTGTTTAAAACCGATAATTGTATTTCTTACTCCAAGATCTTCGAAATAATATTTTTCATTAATTTCAAATATTTTTTTTCCCGCAATATCATAGCGACTGACTTTGTGAATAAAAAATGCATTTATCAAAAAATCAAGGTAACTCATCACTGTGTTCACAGATATACGCACTTTTTGAGACTTGAGAAAATCACTAATATTTTTAACCGAAAGTATACTACCCGTATTATCGGCAAGAAACAGAACCAATCTATCTAAAAAATTTACATTTCTAATATTGTACCTTGCAACTACATCTTTTAAAATAATACTGTTATAGATATTTTTCAGATAATCAAAGACAATTTCATCTTCTAAGTTTAAATGAATAAGGTAAGGCATACCACCATATTTTATATATTTTCCCAATGAATCAACAGAGTTTTTAAGGTGATGGAATCCTAAAAATTCTCCATAAGATAAAGAATGCACCTGAATCTGGACATACCTGCCTGCAAGGAATGTGGACAATTCACCCGATAACAGATTGGCATTGCTGCCGGTACAGAATATATCATAAGCAGGGTTTTCATTAAGATCTCTTAATGCTTTTTCAAATGCTTCGATCTCCTGTACTTCATCAATCATTACAATGTTTGAGCAATTTTTATCACTCTTTTCAGTGATGTAAGTATAAAGATCCCGGTAATCTCTAATAGAATCAAACTCTAATTTTTCTTTATCAATATAAATAATATTTGTATTTTGATCAGACGCTTCAAATATTTCCATAATTTGCTTCAAAAGGTAGCTTTTACCAACCCTTCTCTGCCCCGTTAGCACTTTGATAACATTTTTCCCAAAATGAGGTTTTACCTGACGTAAATAATTTTCTCGCTTAATTATTTTCATTATACTTAACCTTTTAGTAAAAATTGAATGTATTTTCATTGTAATGATTTTATAATAATTTACAACTTATATTTTCATTATATTAAAATAATCAAAGCATTTTGCAATTGCTGTGCTCTTTATTTGCCCAGATCTTGAAACTTGGTTGTCTATTGTGATACTTATTCATGACTTGAAATAATGAAACTGATCAATTCGATATGATTGTTATAAAAGGAGGAGGCCATGCCGGGTTTTGAAATATTTGGTGATGAAGAAAAAAAAGAGGTGACCGATGTTCTTGAAACCGGAGTTCTTTTTCGATACGGGTTTGAAGGCGCCAGAAACGGACATTTCAAGGCCCTTGAGTTTGAAAAAAAGCTTTGCGAAATTACCGGGGCTGATTACAGTCATTTATGTTCCAGCGGAACAGCAGCTCTCTGCACAGCCCTGGCCGCCTGCGGTATCGGTGCTGGAGATGAAGTTATTGTTCCGCCATTTACATTTGTTGCTACATTTGAAGCCATTATCAATGCCGGGGCAATTCCTGTTTTCTCAGAAATTGATGAAACCCTGTGCCTGAATCCTGACAGACTTGAGGATGTGATCACTCCAAAGACCAGGGCTGTAGTTCCGGTTCATATGTGCGGCTCCATGGCAAGAATTGATGAGATTAAAAGCGTTTGTGATAAAAAAGGACTGATTCTTCTTGAAGATGCCTGCCAATCCATAGGTGCCACTTATCAGGGCAAAGCCCTTGGAACCTTCGGGCTTGCCGGATGTTTTTCCTTTGACGCCGTCAAAACCGTGACCTGCGGTGAAGGCGGTGGCATTATTACGGACAGCAGCGACGTATATGAAAAAGCCGACCAGTATGCTGATCACGGACATGATCACCTGGGCGGCCCTGACCGGGGGGCGGATGATCATCCCATTATCGGAACCAATTACAGGATCAGTGAACTCAATGCAGCAGTGGGCCTTGCCCAGCTTGCCAAACTGGATCTTATCCTTTCTACCCAGAGGAAAAACAAGCTTGCCATTAAAGATGCCATGACAGATCTGCCGGACGTCAGTTTCAGGTATATTCCTGACATAAAGGGAGATTCGGCTACCTTTTTAAGTTTTTTCCTGCCAACAGAAGACCGGGCAAGGCAGATTGCCAAAAACCTTGCTGACAACCAAGTGGGGTGCCCGTACTGGTATGACAACAACTGGCATTATTACAAAAAATGGCATCACTTGAAAGAGATGAAACGCTCAGCCAAACTTGCCATTGAGCTGGCAGACAACTTGCCGGATTATAACAATATTGTACTTGAAGAATCTGACAATATCATGAAACGGACCATTTCCATGCAGATCATGCTGTCATGGACAAAACAAGATATTGAAAATAGAATTCAGGCCATAATGCAATCATTTAAAGGATAAACATGTTTAGAAATTTTAAGCTGGTTCCCAATATTATATTTGGAAGAGGCTGTTTTGCGCAGCTTGATGAAATTATAGAAATGCAACGTAAAAATAAAGATGCTTGGGTTGTGTTTGTCACAGATGATGTGTTCAAGGGGAAGTCCCTGGAAAAAAGGATTCCTCTGTATGACAGGGACATGCTCTTATGGGTCAATGTGGATGATGAACCCAAGACAGAATATGTTGATGAATTAACCCTTAAAGTAAAAGCTTTTCGTTCAACACTTCCGTGTGCCGTTATCGGTATAGGTGGCGGAAGCAGCATGGATCTTGCCAAATCAATATCCCTGATGCTGACAAATGAAGGTTCTTCCACCCTTTACCAGGGATGGGACCTGATTAAGAACCCTGCTGTCTGCCACATGGCAGTTCCAACCCTTTCGGGAACCGGAGCAGAAGTATCCAGAACAGCCGTATTGACCGGGCCTGAAAAAAAACTGGGGCTTAACTCCGACTACACGGTATTTGACCAGGTAATCCTTGATCCCGAGCTGATAAAAGACGTTCCAGCGGACCAATATTTTTATACGGGCATGGACTGCTATATTCATTGTATTGAATCCCTTGAAGGCACCTATCTGAATGAGTTCTCCAAAGCCTATGGCGAAAAAGCCCTTGATCTTTGCCGCCAGGTTTTTTTAGACGACCACCCGGATAGAGATGACAAGCTCATGATGGCCTCATTTTTCGGCGGCATGAGCATTGCCTATTCCCAGGTCGGGGCCTGTCATGCCCTCTCCTACGGACTTTCCTATGTGCTGGGTACCCACCACGGTATCGGATGCTGCATCGTGTTTGACTATCTGGAAGACTTCTATCCGGACGGAGTTAAAGAATTTCGAACCATGATGGAAAAATGCAATATTGAGCTGCCTCGGAATCTTGTTAAAAATCTTGAGCCAGAACAAATTGAAAAAATGGTCACCGTTGCCCTCGGCCTTGATCCCTTATGGGAAAACTGTCTGGGCAAAGACTGGAAAAATATCATGACAAGGGATAAGGCAAAATCCTTATTCCTGAAAATGTAAAAGAAACTGCCATGACAATTGCAATAATACCATCCAGATACGGATCAAGCAGATTTGAAGGCAAACCTCTCGCCCTTGTTGCAGGTATTTCCATGATACAGCGGGTGTATGAACAGGCACAAAAATCTTTGGCTGTTTCAAAAACAATCGTGGCAACCGATGACAAACGGATATTCAATGCGGTTGAAGCATTTGGCGGACATGCTGTCATGACGTCTGATGACTGCCGTTCCGGAACCGACAGGGTAGCCCAGACAGCCGGTATGCTGAACCTTGGGCCTGATGAGATTATTGTCAATATCCAGGGAGACCAGCCCGTGTTTAATCCTTTGACCATTGATGAAATGATTTCACC
>JAHOYS010000174.1 GCA_019038815.1 Desulfobacterales bacterium
TTTCTTTTTCCGCTTCTAAAACAATAGATCGAATTTTCGCAAGCACCTCATCCGAAAGCGGATCAGGCGTATGATTTTCCAGAATATATCTCACCTTTTCCATGGCCCTTTCATAAGCAGTAGTTGCGCCTGCCTTTTCCCAGGTTCCCCGCATTTTGCGATCAATTAATTCAGGCTTTGACTGACTCCTCATCCATTTGAAGGTGTGTTTGTGCATGAGGTGATCTCCCCCGGGACCTATCTCCTTGATAGGATCAATGGCAAGAGTTTCGTCATTCACAGGGATACCTTCAATCGTATGTTTAATCATACGTGCAAACTCACAGTCTAAAACCAGTTGGCCGTAGTCAAAAGTGATACCGCTTTCCAGCATGCCCGAACCGTAAATCATATTGGCACCTGCCAATGCGGGTATAAGTCCGGTGAGTGTTTTCTCATGGCCAGTCTGGGTATCAGATATTTTACTATCGCCCTACTGCCCGGCCACATAACTTGGCAGGGCATAATATCGGGCAAGCCTTGCCACTGCCCCGCTTATTACCGCACACTCGGGTGTGCCTACGCTGGCTGAGGCCAGCTTTAAATCCATGGCTGTGGTGGAACTGCCGTAAATAACAGGAGCTCCTTTCCTAGTAAGCTGTGCAAGTGTGATTCCTGAAAGGACTTCAGCATTATGATTCACCAATGTGCCTGCCAGGGTTACAGGAGACGTGCCCCCTGCCATGGCCATGGATAAGATATTACAGACCACATTGTTTCTGGCAGCTTCCATAATAATCTCACAACAGTCAGAGATCAGTTTTAACGGGCTTACCGGGCAGGTTGTAAACGAAACAAGGGGACGTTTTTTAAATTCTTTTACGCCACCGGCAATGGCTTCCCCCATTTTAATAATTTTCTTTAGAAATTTGCCATTCCCCGGACCAAAGGCACAATGTTTTGTTGTATTTGTCAGGTATGCTTCTGCATTATGAAGCGGGACCGTGTCCTGATTGACATCATGAGCGCCAAGCGCTTTTTCACAAAAATCAATTTCGTCAAGCGCGTCAATTACAATGGCTGAATCAATCAAATCCTTTTTTACCGGGCTTCGGTTTTCTCCTGTATAGGGATCATTCACCATTACGCCTTCACTGAAATTGGTAAAATAAACCCGGGTATTTTCCAGAACAATATCATGTTTGGAATCACGGCCGTACAGCACAACCTTGGGAGGCGCAGAACGAATGGCATCTTCCACCATATACGGTGGAATCTTTACATTTTTTGTATCATGGTCAACAACCGCTCCCCCTTCTTCAAATAGATCCAGAGCATCTTCATCTTCTACAAAAATACCTGTTTCGTTAAGAACTTCAAGGGTTCCCAGGTGAATCTCATCCAGCTCGTCATCGGTTAGAATATTGAGACTCAATCCTGCGCCAAGCTGCCTTCCTGCATGAAGATTACGTTTCATATGGTTTTCACCTCGTAATTGATAAAAAACTATATGTTGCTACCAACCGAGCAACATATTGACTTGACATTTATACAAAACCTTTATAAGTTTGTCAAACAAAAATTGTTCGACAATCCTATTTATCAAATTGGATTAACAAAAAAAATTAAATAAACTCCGGCAGCCTTACGCTCCGGGCAATAAAATTAATAAAGAATGAAACAGGAGATTTACCATGAAAAAAAGAGTTTGGATCGGGATTTTAATCACAGGATTGATATTTGCTTTTACCGGAACCGGTATGGCACAAAAATCCGTACTTGAAGAAATTCTTGGAGCAAAGACCATCGTGGTATCCACGGATGCCAACTATGCACCCCAAAGTTTTCTTAATGATAAAGGAGAGCTGGAAGGATTTGATATCAGTGTGGCAAAGGAAGTTGCCAAAAGACTGGGTGTCAAGGTAAAATTCATTACACCGGACTGGGATCTCATTACAGCAGGAAAATGGGGAAAACGATGGGATGTCTCCATTGGATCCATGACCCCCACGGCTGAAAGGAAACACGCCCTTTTGTTCACCATACCTTATTATAGTTCCCCGGCCCAGTTTGCAGTCCACAAGAATAACACTACCATCGCTACCCTGGCTGATCTTAAGGGGAAAAAAATTGGAGTTGCCACGGAAACCACCAATGAAAGATATCTTGAAAAAAATCTTTCCATTGAAGATGTAAAAATTGTTTACCAGGACTGGAAGCCCGGCAAAATCAAAACCTATCCCACGGATGCAAACCATATTGAAGACTTGTCTCTGGGTGACGGCGCGAGACTGGATGCCATCTTTACTTCCAGGCAGACGCTTGCTGAAGCAATCAGTTCCGGATGCGGAAATGGCTGTCCCATAAAAATGCTGGGTGAACCTACCTATTATGAACCCCTTAGTTTTGCTCTGGATAAAAGTCGGGTCAACAGCCAGACCCTTGTAGACAAACTCAATGAAATTTTAAAATCCATGTATGATGACGGCACACTGGTCAAGCTGTCAGAAAAATTCTATCACACCAATCTGATCCCCAAACTATAAGAGGTAAATTAAGAAGCAGTCTTTAATTCTATATCTAAAAAGGGCTGCTTCTTTAATATTCAAGGAGCAGTTGATGGAAGACAAGACAACAGATCAACAAACACCGATGATCCTTTCCGGAATACCTCCGGAAGCCCTGGCAACCCTCCATGGAATAGAAACAAAAAAAACAAGATATAAGCGCAATCTGATCATTGCTTTTGCTGTATTGATTACGTTTATGGTAAGCACCCTTATCATCATTGGGCTTGATTTTAAATTCATGGTCAAATGGCTGCCGTTTATTCTTACCGGTATCGGATATACACTTTTAGTCTCCTTTCTGGCCATATCCCTGGCATGTTTTCTGGCAATTGCAGGTGCCCTGGGCCGACTCTCCTTAAATCCTGTTCTGAACAGTATTGCAACAACCTATGTTTCTCTTATAAGGGGCACGCCCCTGCTGGTTCAGGTGTACATGTGGTATATCGCCCTTCCCCAGATCGGCAAAGCCCTGGAAGACCTTGGACTCACAGGGACTCAAGCATTATTCACCCTTCCGGCAATACCCGCCGGAATTCTGGCGCTGGGCGTCTGTTACGGTGCTTATATGACAGAAACCGTCCGTGCCGGCATCCAGTCCATAAAAATTGGTCAGGTAGAGGCTGCCAAAGCACTGGGCATGACCAACAGTCAGGCCATGCGCAGGATTATATTTCCCCAGGCAGTCCGTGTGATCATTCCACCGGTATCCAATGAATTTATTGCCATGATCAAAGACTCTTCTTTGGTATCTCTCATGGGAGTGTGGGAATTGAGTTTCCGGGCCATAAAAGTCGGGCGACGGCATTTCCAATCTCTGGAGATGCTGATCATGGCGGCGATGATTTACTGGGTCATGTGTTTTATCCTTCAATTGGTTCAGGAAAAAATTGAAGCACATATGGCACGGGGTGACAGGAGGACATCATGATGAAAAATTCAAATCCAATTGTAAAAGTTACCAATGTTCACAAAGTATTTGACAGAAAACATCACGTGCTCTGTGGCATTGATCTTGAGGTGAATTCAGGGGAAACAATTGTTATTTTAGGTCCTTCCGGCTCTGGGAAAAGCACACTTCTGCGCTGTATCAATTTTCTGGAAGAACCCACGGCCGGAAGCATTGAAGTAGATGGAACCGTGATTTGTGCCGGAAAAAATAGCAGACAACGGGACAGCCAGATTCTTGATATTCGAAAAAAAACAGGGATGTGTTTTCAATCCTTTAATCTGTTTCCCCATATGACGGTACTTGAAAATATTATCGAAGGACCTGTAACAGTTCTGAAACAAAACAAAAATCAGGCCATTCCCTATGCTGAGGAACTCCTTGACTGGGTTGGGTTGACAGAAAAACGAGATGAACATCCCTCCCGCCTGTCCGGCGGTCAGCAGCAGCGGGTGGCCATTGCAAGAAGCCTTGCCATGAAGCCCAAAATCATGCTTTTTGATGAGCCCACTTCAGCCCTTGACCCGGAACTGATCGGGGAGGTGGTAGAAGTCATGGAGCGGCTGGCAAAGGAAGGAATGACCATCATTGCCGTGACCCATGAAATGCACTTTGCCCGGGATGTGGCCGACCGGGTTCTGATTATGGAAGATGGAGTCTGGCTTGAAGAAGGGACACCGGAACAAATTTTCAGCCATCCAAAAGAACAGCGCACCCGGCAGTTTCTGGCTCATATCCTATAGTTATAGATGTGGAGACGATAAATGAACACAGGCTCAGAAGATCTGGCATATAACAAAATCAAGGTTGCCATCAGCAAAGGCTATATTAAAAAGGGAAACAAACTCAAGGAAGTTGCTCTTGCAAAAAGCCTGGGCATGAGCCGGGCCACCATAAAAGGGGCGATCAAACGACTGGTATTTGAAGGGTTTGCTGAATCATCACTCCATAAAGGGGCATCTGTTGTCAATCCTTCTCTGGAGGAAATAAAAGAGTCTTTCCTGGTAAGGGCTCAGCTTGAAAAGATGGCAACATCCCTGGCTGCCGGTAAACTTGGACCCGAAGATTTTGATGAACTTCATCAGTTGATCCGGAAGGAAAAAGAAGTTTTCACTGCATATAAACAGGATCAGGAATATAAAATCAACACTGCATTCCACCTGAAAATTGCTGAAAAATCAGGAAACCGGGTATTGTTCCATTATGTAAAGGAACTTTTGCAGAAAACAACCATCTATCTGATCTTATTTGATCCTTTCTATCAGCTGCCCGAGGTTAACAATCCCTCTCCTGATGAGCACCGGGAAATTGTTCAATGGCTGGAGGATAAAAATGGTGAAAAAGCAGGGCTTGCCATGGAACATCATCTGAAAACCGTCATGAGCGGTATTGATGTAAAAAAACTTTTTCCCGATGATTATTTATCAGTCTAAAATTGAAAAAAACGAATTTCTTGCTGGAAAGGAGAACCGCTATGTTTGCCCTGAAACCGGAAATAAGGGTTATGACTCGGGAACAAATCAAAAAAGTCCATAGTGATGCCCTTTTTATCCTTGAAAAAACCGGTGTGGCAGTTGATGACCAGGGGGCCAGACATCTGTTCGAGAAAGCCATTGGAAAGCCCCATGAGAACAATCGTATCCAGATACCAAAAAGTCTTGTCCAGTGGGCAATAAATGCAGCCCCGTCTGAAATTAAAATTTATGACCGCCTGGGCAGTCCCTGTTTTACACTTATGGGAAATGGAACCCGGGATGCGGTTTTTGGAATCGGTGTCACCAATCTCCATTATCAGGACCCCTTTAAAAATGATATCCAGCCTTTTTTTCGGCATCACATGGCAAAAGCTACGGGTCTGGGGCATAATCTTGACGCCTTTGATTTTATTTCAACCCCCGGGGTGATCCAGGATCTTCCCCCGGAAACCGCAGATATCTATGGGGTCATGGAAATGATGGCCAACACCATAAAGCCGCTTGTAGTACTTATTTCCGACTGGAATTGTTTTAATCCCGCACTGGATCTATGTGAGCATCTGCATGGAGACCTTTCCTCCCGGCCGTTTATAATCCCCTATGTTAATCCCATTACCCCCCTGGTTTTAAATTCTGAAACCACAATGAAAATGGATGCTTCCATTAAAAGAGGACTGCCCCTTATTTTTTCCAACTATGGTATGTCCGGTGCCACCTGCCCTATCACACCGGCCGGAACACTGGCCCTGCTCACGGCTGAACTGCTGGCAGGACTTACATACAGCCAGCTTGTAAAAGAAGGGACTCCTGTTATTTTAGGAAGCCTTCCTGCGGCTTTTGACATGAAAAATGCCGGAAGTTTTTATTCTCCAAATACATTACTGCTGAACCTGGCATGTGCTGAAATGATGGTCTCCTACAACATTCCCCACTGCGGTACATCCGGCAGCGGAAATGGATGGGGTGCTGATCTTCTTGCCGGGACAACTCTGTGTATAAACCATTTCACAAGCTGTCTTGGCAATGCCGGCATGGTCCCTTTTGTGGGCGGCAGTTTTGATTCCCTTGTTTTTTCTCCCGAGCTTGTGGTCTATGCCGCTGAAGTGATTCATCAGTCAAGAATTTTTGCTTCAGGGTTTTCTCTTGATGATGAAGCCGTAGGATTCTCTGATATTGAAGATATCGGCCCGGGGGGAAATTTTCTCCTGTCGGAACTGACGGGCAAATATTTCAGGGACTCACAGTTCTCAAGCACTATCTGGCCGTTTTTAACCCTTGATAAATGGAAAGGGCAAGGTGAACCCACGGCAGATAAAATTTTAAGAGAAAGGACTATGGAACTTTTGACCGGTCCGCCGGGCCCAAAGGATCATGATGAAATTATATCAAAAGGGGAGGCTTTTTTAAACCTGTAAAAAAATCTGCACACAGACCCATGTCCATGTGCAGACTTCAATTCATCTCATGCTGCTATTATATGCAGGTACTACTTATTTTCAACAATAAGCGCCATACCCTGACCACCACCAATGCAAAGCGTTGCCAGGCCGTATCGTAAATTTCTTGCCTTTAATTCATACAAAAGTTTGGTAACAATGACACCGCCTGATGCAGACACAGGGTGTCCCAATGCAATGGCACCACCATTTACATTTACTTTGTCCATATCCATGTTCAACTCACGGACACATGCCAGGGCCTGGGATGCAAACGCTTCATTCAGCTCAATCAGGTCTATATCATCCATGGTAAGGCCTGCTTTTTCAAGGGCCATCTTTGTGGCCGGGATCGGGCCGATTCCCATGTATGCAGGATCAACCCCGGCAGAAGCATAGGAGACAATGGATGCCATGGGATCAATACCCAGTTCGTCGGCTTTGTCTTTTGACATGACAACCAGAGCTGATGCCCCGTCGTTCATACCCGAAGAACTTCCGGCAGTAACAGATCCACCCTTTCTGAAAGGCGGTTTCAGTCTCTGAAGACTTTCTATGGTCGTACCGAATCTAGGATGCTCATCTGTATCAAATATTTTGGGATCACCTTTTCTCTGGGGGATTTCAACAGGGACGATCTGCTCTTTAAATTTCCCTTCTTTGATGGCTGTTTCGGTCAGCTGCTGGCTTCTAAGCCCGAATTCATCCTGGTCTTCTCTGGAAACATTGTATTTTTCAGCAACATTTTCAGCTGTTTCTCCCATGGTGTTTCCGCTTAAAGGATCAAAAAGAATCAATTGATCCATAAGCTGTCCATGGCCCAGGCGATAGCCCCACCTGGCTTTTTTCAACATGAATGTGGCATTGCTCATGCTCTCCATACCACCGGCTACAATAATATCTGCATCACCGGATTTAATCACCTGGGCTGCAAGCGTAACAGCTTTAATACTTCCGGCACAGGCCTTGCTGATTGTGAACTGGGGTTTTTCTATGGGGATGCCCGCCTTTACCGCCACAACACGGGCTGAGTTAATGGGAAGATCCCCTGTCCTGTAGCCTGAGGCATAGATGACCTCATCAATCTGATCACCTGTCAACCCTGCTCTTGTAATAACTTCTTTTATGGGAATGGGACCAAAATCAATATCACTCAACGGTGCAAGAGATCCACCAAATTTTCCAACTGCCGTTCTACAGGCTGCAACGATAACAACTTCTTTCATTTTTCCTCCTGAAAAATATATTATTTTTGTTTAATCTTCAATATAGCTGTATCATAGCTGTATTATAAATACTTGAATGTGTCAACCAAAAACATTTATCCACGTACCCCAAAAAGTGCCCGGGACAGGGATTTATCTTTTTCTTATATCTTTTAAGTATAAGGCCTTTGAAGGCCCATTGCCGACTTCTCTTTCCTCGATCTGAAATAATTTTGTTGCGACGATGAGTCCGCCTAATTTTTTGTACCCATAATTCCGTGGATCAAACTCTGATGCCTGCTTAGCAATATTACTGCCAACAGATGCCAGGTGTGCCCAGCCACTATCATCAGAAGAATTTTCAACTGCGTTTCTCAATAAATTAACCAGCTTTGTATCCTGCTTTAATTCAGGCGTTGTTTTGCGATTAATTTTAATGGAGTCATCATCTTTTGACCTAAGAACTTCGGTGAAGATAAATTTATCGCATGCTGAAACAAAGGGTTCGGGCGTTTTTTTCTCCCCGAAACCATAAACAAAAAGGCCGGCTTCTCTTATCCTTGCGGCGAGTTTTGTAAAATCACTATCACTGGATACAATGCAAAATCCATCAAATTTATCCGTATAAAGTAAATCCATTGCATCAATTATCATGGCGCTGTCAGTGGCATTTTTCCCTTTGGTGTATCCAAATTGCTGAATGGGCTGAATGGAGTACTGTAACAAAACTTCTTTCCATCCTTTCAGGTCCGGCGCTGTCCAATCGCCGTAAATCCGCTTTACATTAGCCGTCCCATATTTTGCGATTTCCGCCAATAGCCCCTCAACAATAGCCGGTTGCGCATTATCAGCATCTATTAATACTGCTAATTTCTCAGTTTTAATGTCTGACATTTTTCTCCTTTCGAACTTTTAATATGAACATCTGCGGTTCATCGAGTTATTTCGATATTATCGATGGATTCAAGTATGTGAAAAATCTGTAAATGCTATTGAAAATTGAGGGAACTCCGCCTTTAAACCCGCTTTAATCGCAGTTTCAAAATCAGCCAGCAAGACCATATTCAACGCTGCGCAACAGGCTTTACTGTGACCAAGACGATTAAAAAATACAATGAGTTTTTGAGACTTTTCCACATAGCGGATTTTTTCCACTAACCCCAATTGTAAAATCGTCATACCAGATTGAGGATCTTGAATACGATCCAGAACTCTGTCAATTTTTTCCTGAATTATATCTTTCATTTTATCCTTCC
>JAHOYS010000398.1 GCA_019038815.1 Desulfobacterales bacterium
ACCGGAACGGGTATTGGCTGAGGGTTTTCAAATTCCCAAAAAAACAATTACAAAGGCCCTTGGATCGAATCCAGGCCGGTTCCATCATTTAAACCAAACATTATATTCATATTCTGAACTGCCTGGCCTGCTGCACCCTTTAAAAGGTTGTCAATGGCGGAAACAATAATGATTTGATTTGTTTTTTCATCAAAGTGAAAACCAATATCACAGCAGTTAGTCCCCTTAACATGAGAAATTGCCGGATACATATTCTTATCAAGTATTCTTACAAAAGGCTTGTCACCATAATAGGAATGTAAGGTTTTTCTGATATTATTTTCACTTGCATCATTTGTTGACTGAACATAAATTGTTGACAGCATTCCCCGGGTGATAGGCAATAAATGTGGAACAAAGGTGATATCAACCCTTTGCTGGGAATGTAAGGTCAAAATTTCATTGATTTCCGGAGTATGCCTGTGGTTCCCAACTTTATAGGCAGTAAAGGATTCATTGACTTCGCAAAAATGAGTGGAAAGCGATAAGGAGCGCCCGGCACCGCTTACACCGGATTTTGAATCTGAAATAATGCCATCGGGACGGATCAACCCTTCTCTTAAAAGGGGAAGTAAGGGCAATAGAATGCTTGTCGGGTAGCAGCCCGGGTTGCCCACAAGGTTTGATGTTTTTATCCGGTCCCTGTATATTTCGCTGAGCCCATAAACACTTTCTTTTAAAAGATGCTTTGAGGTATGTTCCTGGTAGGCTGATTCATATGCTTTTGCATCTGTGAATCTGTAGTCAGCGGATAAATCAACAACTTTTACCTTATGTTCCAGCAGTGCCGGTACATGCTTCATTGAAACTTTGTGCGGCAGTGCTAAAAATATGACATCTACTTTTTTACAAAGCGATTTAATATCCAAGTCTTCACAAATCAGGTTTTCAAATCCTCTCATGGAAGGAAAAATATCAGTCAGGGATTTGCCTTTATAGCTGTTTGAAGTAACAGCACACAATTTAGCTTTTGGATGATTGGAAATCAGTTTGACAAGTTCAACTCCTGTATACCCTGATGCCCCTGCAATGCCTACGTTAATCATATGACTTCCTGTTATTATCTTAAAGTTTTTTAAAAGCCTTTTGCCTTAGCAGATACAAGCGTTCTTTTACGAACTAAATTGTAACATACTCTACCAAAACATGGTCTTCACCTAGCAGTTCTTTGTTAATGATATCAGATATCATTTCCCAGTTCCCCTTTGCAAGACCGGCACCTATTTTCGGGTAGCCGATTTTCTTGTTTGCAAAATCATTCTTTATCCCGGCAAAGAGTTTTTGGATGGCCCCATAATCAATCAGTTCACCATGGCCTGAAAAATCATATTGGGTATATCCGTTAACAATGGTGAAAATATTATTATTTCTTTCAATGCGTGCCATAGAGTATGTACCAAGTTTTTTCTTATCTCCCATGCCTGTTTTCAGATCGGCCTGGTACGCCTCTGGAAAATTATCTCTGATCATTTTTGCTATACCCGCTCCCATGGAACAAAAGCAGTTGCAACCATGGATAATGACGTCAAACCGCCCGGTCAGAGCGAATTGAATCAGATCGCCTTTTAATATATTCATCATTGAATTATCCTCCAGTTAACACCAGTGGATGCAAAAAAGTCGATATTTAAAATATTAAGGATTAATTAATATAAAATCTGGCTTAGAAACAGTTTGGTCCTGTCATTTTGAGGATTGTTAAAAAATTCTTCCGGTTCGTTTTCTTCAATAATCTGTCCTTCATCCATAAAAAGAACCCTGTGCGCAACACTTTTTGCAAAACCCATTTCATGGGTGACAACAATCATGGTCATTCCACCATGTGCCAGGTCTATCATAACATCGAGAACCTCTTTTACCATTTCAGGATCAAGGGCTGATGTCGCCTCATCAAAAAGCATAATATTGGGTTTCATGCAAAGACTTCGAGCAATTGCCACCCTCTGCTGCTGCCCTCCGGATAACTGTCCCGGGAATTTTGCCGCCTGTTCTGCAATCTGAACTTTCTCAAGGTAATACATTGCTGTTTCTTCAGCTTCTTTTTTGGGTACTTTTCTCACCCAAATCGGTCCTATTGTTAAATTTTCAACAATTGTAAGATGGGGAAACAGGTTGAAATGCTGGAAAACCATTCCCACTTCAGACCTGACCTTTTCAATGTTTTTAAGGTCCTTGGTAAGCTCAACGCCATCAACAACTATTTGACCCTTCTGGTGCTCTTCAAGCCTGTTTATACATCTTATAAGCGTTGATTTTCCTGATCCGGACGGACCACAGACAACAATAATCTCTTTCTTTTTAACATTGATATTAATATTGTTTAAAACATGGAAATCGCCGTACCATTTATGCATATTGACAATTTCAATTACTGTGTCTTCACTTGAAATATCTTCTTTTTTAATTTTTTCGTCGCTCATAAATAATCGCTTTATAAATATTATTGTTAATAATAATTATTGTTATAAACCTGTATCCAGTTCTTTTTCCAGTTTCCTGCTGTAATTAGACATAAAAAAGCAGCATACAAAATAAATTAGGGCTATAAATATATATGCTTCTGCTGAAAATCCCATCCATTTTGGTTCTGACAAGGTTGTCTGCGTAGTTTTTAATAAATCATATAACCCAATGATAACAACAAGTGATGTGTCTTTAAAAGCAGAAATTAAAACACTGACAGATGGAGGAATAACAATTTTTAATGCCTGTGGCAGGATAATTAGTCTCATGGTCTGAAAATAATTTAATCCAATGGAATCAGCCGCTTCAAACTGGCCTTTATTCATTCCCTGCAGGCCGCCTCTGACAACCTCTGCAACGTATGCAGCCGTAAACATGATAATGGCAACCTGAGCCCGTAAAATTGCATTTATTGAGACTCCTTCAGGCAGAAATAATGGAAAAACCACAGAAGACATGAATAATAAACTGATTAAAGGAACACCCCTTATAAGTTCGATATAAAAAATACAGAATGTTTTAATAACCGGCATTTCTGACTGCCGACCCAGAGCCAGGATAATACCCAGAGGATAGGCTGCTGTTAACCCAAAAACAGACAAAAGTAATGTAAGGATTATCCCGCCCCATCTTTCAATATCAACAGGTTCAAGTCCTAAAATTCCACCTTTTAACAGTATTCCCATAATAATTAATGAAATAAGCCAGGAATATCCAAGAAATGCATTCCAGTAATTTCTATTTCTGCTTATACAAAGTAATGATACCAGCATGACAATAGCTGTTATCGGACGCCATAAGATATCCTGGGGATAAAATCCAAAAAGAATAATTTTATAATTACTTGAAATGATCGACCAGCATGCACCGCCTGATTCCCTGCAGTTAGCATCCGGAAGCCATGAACTGTCTATCAAAGCCCAGTTTAAAAAGGGAAGTATTGAAAACCATAAGATACTGACAATAATAATAGTTAGTATGGTATTAAAAGGGCTGGAAAATAAATTTCCCTTTATCCATCCTATAACCCCCACACTTGATATCGGCGGTTTGACGAGCACTTCATTTTCATTGTTTGCATTTAATTCCATAAAAACCTATTTTACAATCATCACCTTTCCACTATTGCCATTTTCTTATTATACCAGTTCATAAATGCAGAAGTTGATAAACTGAATATAAGGTATACGATCATAATTAACATAACGCCCTCAATTGCCTGGCCTGTTTGATTAATCGCAGTCCCTGCAACCGAAACAAAATCCGGATACCCAATGGCTACAGCAAGAGAGCTGTTTTTTGTTAAATTGAGCATCTGGCTTGTTAAAGGTGGAATAATAACCCGTAATGCCTGGGGCAGAATGATGAGATTTAAAAGCTGTCCTGGTTTTAACCCGATGGCCATTGCCGCTTCGGTCTGACCTTTACTGACTGCCTGAATTCCTGCTCTTACAACTTCAGCAACAAACGCTGCCGTGTATAAGACAAGTCCTAAAAGAAGCGCTGCAAACTCAGGGCTGATGGTTAATCCACCCTTAAAGTTAAATCCTTTTAATACAGGAATGCTCATTTCAGTCGGAGCTCCGCCAATTAACCAGGAGGCAAAAGGCAGGCCTAATATTAATGCTATTGAAGTATAAAAAACAGGAAATGCCTTACCCGTCAAATCCTGCCTTTTTTTAGCCCATTTTTTTAAGAGAAAAGTAACAATAACTGCAATAAGTATGGCAATCAGCATATATTTATAAACAGGATGTGCCTGTGGAATTCCAAAAATCAACCCTCTGTTACACAAAAACAGGCCGGTGAATGGACTTAGAGCCTCTCTTGGAGATGGCAGCATTTCATAAAAAAAGGCATACCAGAAAAAAAGTTGCAATAAAACCGGAATATCCTGGAATAATTCAATGTAACCTGCCGCGCATTTATTAATCAGCCAGTTTTTTGATAATCTGGCTACCCCGATAAATGTTCCTAAGACAACCGTCAGTAAGATGCCGATAAATGATACCAGCAGCGTGTTTAAAAAACCGACAGAAAGGGCTCTGGCATACCTGTCTGCTGCTGAATACTCAATTAGAGATTCTCCGATTTCAAAAGCGGCTTCCTTATTTAAGAATCCAAATCCTGTGGCAATGGATTGTCTTTCCAGATTGGCCATTGTATTGGAGATCAGGTACCATGCGACAAAAGCAAATAAACAAGCCGCTCCAATCTGATAAAATATTGATCGTTTATCAGGATCGTACCAGAATGATATGGTTTCAGAACTTTTATTATTAATAACTTTATTCATTATACTTTTTACATACTCTTAATAAAGCATGGTGCAATTTTCACTGCACCATGCCTGGATGCATAGTTATGGTTTATTTGAATGGAGGAGAGTACATTAAACCGCCATCAGTCCAAAGAGCATTAAGCCCTCTTTCAATACCAAGCTGAGTATTAACACCAACGTTTCTTTCAAAGATTTCGCCGTAATTACCAACCATTTTAATTATATTGTAAGCAAAATTTTCATCAAGACCAATTGCTTTTCCATTACCTTTTGTAACACCTAAAAATCTTTTTATTTTAGGATCGCTGCTTTTCAGCATTTCATCAACATTTTTAGAAGTGATACCAAGCTCTTCAGCATTTATCATGGCAAGCACTGAATAATTAACAATATCTTTCCACTGGTTGTCTCCGTGTCTTACCGCAGGAGCCAGAGGTTCCTTTGAAATTATTTCAGGAAGAATCATGTAATCAGCAGGATTTGGAGCAACTGCGCGCGTTCCTGCAAGCTGGGATGCATCTGATGTTAAACAGTCGCACCGGCCTGCAAAAAAGGCTTTGGCAAGTTCAGAAGTGTCTTCAATAACAACCGGATTCATTTTCATTCCGTTTGCCCTGAAATAATCAGCAACGTTCATTTCAGTTGTTGTTCCGGGAAGAACACATACTGTAGCACCATCAAGTTCCTTAGCGCTTTTTACACCCAGTTTTCTGGGAATCAGGAATCCCTGGCCGTCATAATAATTTACCTGGCAGAAATCAAGGCCAAGAGCGGTATCCCGGCTCAAGGTCTGTGTACAATTTCTGAAAAGAACATCAATTTCTCCTGACTGCAATGCTGTAAATCTTGTTTTAGCTGTCAGAGGAGTGAATTTTAATTTATCAGGACTGCCAAAAACGGCAACAGAAAGAGCTCTGGCAGAATCAACATCAAGGCCTTTCCAGACACCCTTTTCATCGGCTTTTCCAAAACCAAAAAGACTGCCGTTGACGCCGGCCTGGATATAGCCTTTAGCTCTAACATCTTCAAGTGTTCCCGCCATGGCAAATGTGGACATGGCAAGAACGGTAAGGCAAACTGCTAATACTTTTAATAACTTCATAGATACTCCCCTTTATTTGTTTAAAGTTAATGAGTTTTGAATAATTCCATTGAATTATTCTTCTGTTTATATAACATGATTCTTTGAAACCTTTGCAACTATTAGCATATCCGCAATATTTTTCAAGAATTATTATTCAATGATATATTATTTTACTCAAAGGATCATTGTAAAAACAGATCATATTGGGTAGTATTCCTTCCTCGCATGCTTATTCTCTATCCATGGTTTTTTTAGCAGGGAGCAGATATGAAAATTAATAATGTAAAAAAAATAACAGACTGCAAATATCTGAATCTTTTTTCAATCAATTATAAAGATCGAATAAATTGTGAAAAACAATGGATTTTTGCATCACGATCAAACCGGTTAAATCCCCTTGAAAAAGATTATACAAAACCGGATGCGGTAGTTATTGTTCCGCTTCATAAACCAGAATCCAAAATAGTTGTAATAAAAGAATTCAGGGTTGCCCTTGGCGGTTACCAATACGGATTTCCGGCAGGTCTGGCAGATACAGGTGAGACTGTTGAGCAGACAGGAAAAAGAGAGCTTTTTGAAGAAACCGGGTTAACCGTTACAAAGGTGTTAAAAAAAAGCCCTGCCATTTTTTCATCTTCCGGTATGACTGACGAGTCCATCAGCCTGCTGTTTGTTGAATGTGAAGGCCGACCCACAAGCCGTTTCAATGAGGCATCCGAGGATATTGAAGTCATGATGTTGTCAAGAGAACAGGCCTCGGATATCCTAAATGGTAACCAGATCAAGTTTGATGTAAAATCATGGATAATTTTGGACATTTTTGCCTCTCAGGGAATAATTTAAATGTTTTCTAGTTTTTTATATTTTCTTGTAGCCTTGATTATATATACAACCTCTGAGATGTTTGAAGCTGCTAAAAGTATTGATAATAGTCTTGTTTTCGCAAGTTTTATGATCAGTATTTTCTTTGCGTTTGTTTGTCATATTGCATTTAAACGGCTTACAAAAAAGGCATTAAAAAATCCTTACGGGAACATTGACCATTTAGTCAACAATTATATTTCACATCTGTCTGTACTTGCGCTGGTGATTTTTGCCGTAAATATTTATGGGTTTAAATTAAACCTCTTATTTTCCGGAATAAGATTATTTGATATTATTCCAACCATTGAAGCCATTATTTTTTTAGGATTGTTTCTTTTATATCTGATAATTATCTGGAATGCGGCATATGGAGTGCAGAAGCGATATTTTGCAGGAAAAATATCAAAAAAGAACTTTATCATGTCCAATGTTTCTTTTTCTTTACCAGCTCTTCTGCCATGGTTTTTCCTGTCAATAGTTGCAGATATCCTGGGACTGCTGCCCTGGCAACCGGTCAGGCAGTTATTAAAAAGCCCTGCCGGAGAAATTGGATATATCGCCTTGTTCCTTGTTGCCATAGCCATTTTCGGGCCTGTGTTAATCAAAAAACTCTGGAATTGCAAACCCCTGGAACCTGGATTGCCAAGAGCCAGGATTGAGGGTGTTTGCCAGAAAGCCGGACTGAAATATTCAGATATTTTAAAATGGGAATTGTTCGGCGGTACCATGATTACAGCCGGCGTAATGGGTATTGTCGGGCGATTTCGGTATATTCTTGTTACGCCCGCTTTGCTCAATTTATTGAATGATGACGAAGTCGATGCGGTTATGATGCATGAAATCGGGCATGTTCAAAAATATCATATGTTGTTTTACCTCTTTTTTTTTGCAGGGTTTATCGCCTGTAATTTTGTCTTTTTTGAACCTGTTATACTGGTATTATATATTTTTGAACCCGTCTATAAATTGTTTGAGCTTATTGGTGTCGGGAAAGATACGGCTCACCCGCTCTTAATCAGCACAGCACTTATTGGATCCTTTATCCTTTATTTCAGGTTTGTATTCGGGTTTTTCATGAGAAATTTTGAACGCCAGGCTGATATTCATGTCTACCATTTCACCAATGATGCATCGGCTCTTATATCTACATTCTACAAGATCGCATCCTTTTCCAGACAATCCATTGAAAAGCCCAACTGGCATCATTACAGTATCGGGCAAAGAGTAAGGTTTCTGGAAAAATGTCAATCGATTCCTTCTTTGATACAGGCTCATCATTTGCGAGTCAAAAAATTGATTATCGGATATTTTGTCTTGGTTATTATACTGGTTGGGGTTGGGTATTCCATTAATTATGGCGTGGCCAAGGAAGCTTTCGGTAATTTTATAGCTGAAAATATTCTTTTTCAACAGCTGGATGTTGATCCTGAAAACTCAGATCTTTATGTTGTTGTCGGCGATTATTATTACAATAACAAAAATTATGAAAAAGCCGTTGATTCATATGAAAATGCTTTGAGGATGGATCCTGAAAATACCCATGCATTAAATAATTTGTCCTGGCTTTTTGCAACATGCCCAAAAGAAGAGTACAGGAACAGGAAAAAGGCCCTGGAGTATGCTGGAAGGGCTTTGGAGCAGAAAAGAGAAGCTTTTATTTTAGATACCTATGCTGAAGCGCTTTTTGCCAATAATGATATTCAGAATGCTGCAGCCGCTGCAAAAGAGGCCCTGGACCGTTCAAAAGACAAAAAAGATTATTATAAACGTCAATTGCAGCGGTTTGAGAAAATGTTAAACCCCTGAAGTTTTTACAGGCCAATGGGCAAAAATGCCATACCCGCTATCTGGACCACTTCTTTTATGACCCGGCCGCTTCTGTTGGAAACGATTGATGCCATGGTGTCCTGAAGAGAAATGACCTTTCCGAAAATACGTTCATAACTTAGATTTTGTACTTCACCTTCCAGACTATTGGTGAGGATGAATAACTGGCCGTTATCCTTTTTCCTTGTTTTAAGTCTCCAGACACATATTTCAATATTCCGGGCACTGTTGTACAGATTCTGTGCATTCAGATAATCCAGCATAAAGAGTTCACATTTGCTGTTATATGATTTATGA
>JAHOYS010000028.1 GCA_019038815.1 Desulfobacterales bacterium
ACTAGTTATCTATGTTAAACTTTTTCAGTTTCTGGTTCAGACCGCTTTTTCCTATTCCAAGAAGTTCAGCTGCTTTTGTCTGCACATTTCCTGAAAGTTTCATTGCTCTTTGTATCATTCTTTTTTCGACCGCTGCCAGAGTCTCCACAAGGCCCACATCCTCTGGAATCCCATTCAGGTCGAGTGTGGGATGCATATTTTGTCTGATCTGTAATGGAAGATCGGATGGGGTAATTATATTGCCGCTGCCAAGAATAATGGAACGTTCTATCATATTTTCAAGTTCCCTTACGTTTCCCTGCCATTGATAATCACATAAAATCTTGACAGCTTCCGGGTCGATTCCGGATACGTTGCCGGCGGAGTGCTGTTCTCTGGTATATTTATCAATAAAATGTTTAATTAATAAAGGAATATCTTCGAATCGATCTCGAAGGGGCGGGATAACAATCTTGACAACGTTGAGCCTGTAGTAGAGATCTTCTCTGAAACGTCCTTTTTTCACCTCATTTTCAAGATTTTTGTTGGTGGCGGCAATGAGGCGGAAGTCAACAGGTACAGGCTGTGTCCCTCCAACCCGTTCTATGGTTTTTTCCTGGAGAACCCGTAATAATTTTACCTGCAGGGGTATGGGCAGTTCACCTATCTCATCAAGAAAGATGGTCCCTTTGTCAGAGATTTCAAATCGGCCTTTTTTCATGGTGGCTGCCCCTGTGAAGGCGCCTTTTTCATGACCAAACAATTCACTTTCCAAAAGTGTTTCAACAAATGCAGAGCAGTTTACAATAACCAGGGGTTTGTTTTTTCTCAGACTGTTATAATGAATTGATTTTGCAACCATCTCTTTTCCAGTACCGCTTTCACCTTCAATAAGAGTACTGGCATTTGAAGGCGCCACTTTTCTTATAATTTCATAAATTTCCTGCATGGGTTTGCTTTTCCCGATGATATTATCAAAACTGTACCGTGAGCTTACGGCATTCCTGAGAATGCTGTTTTCCTGAACAATTCTGTAAACCGAGATAGCCTTGGTAATGTGTGCAATAAGTGTCTGATTCTCAAAAGGTTTGAGGATAAACGTGTATGCACCCTTGTGCATTGCTCCCACAGCCTTTTCAACACTGCCGTAAGCAGTCATGATGATGACAGGGATATCCGGATTGATCTCCTTAATCTTTTCGAGTAGCTGGATGCCGCTCATCCCGGGCATTTTCACATCCGTCAAAACCAGATCTATGGGCTCATTGTTCAAAATATCCAATGCTTCCATTCCACTGGAAGCTGTTAAGGATGTATAGCCTTCTTCCCGAAGGATTTCACCTATTATCCTGGGATAGTTTTTTTCATCATCAACAATCAGAATATTTTCCATTGAAGTTAATCTCCTAAACCGGAAGTGTAATTTCTACGTTGGCGCCCTTTGTTTCCATATTTGTGATTATAATTGTTCCGTTGTGGGCTTCAATCATATTTTTTACGATACCAAGACCTAACCCTGTTCCGGTATCCTTTGTAGTGAAAAACGGTGTCCATATCTTTTTTAAGAGTTCTTTTTCGATTCCTTCTCCGTTATCAATAAAATTAATAACAATACTGCCGGAATAATATTTTATCTGTATGGTGATACAGCCATTGTTTTTCAAGGACTGGAATGCATTGATCAGGATATTTAAAAACGCTTGATAGAGCATGGCACTGTCAGCCATTATTTCAGGCAGATGTTCTGATATTTTTTTGATAATATTGAAATTATTATCCTCGATCTGGGGGGTAAGATAGGCTATGTTTTTTTCTATGATATCTTCAATCCTGCAGGGATGAAGCTCCGGGACTTTAGGTCTTGCAAAATTAAGAAAATCCGTAATAATATTATCAAGCCTGACAGACTCTTCGACAATAATATCGGGGATACTGGTTTTTATATCCAGTTTTGCCACTTTGTTTTTCAATAATTGAGCACTGCTTTTGATAATTCCAAGTGGATTTCTGATTTCATGTGATATTCCGGCTGTCATTTCACCAATGGCTGACAGGTGTTCGGCCTGGCGCAGTTTTTCTTCAAGCTTAAGCCTTTCTTCAGCTCTTTTTCCTATGATTTTTTCTCCATGCTTAACAACAAACAAAAGCACAAAAAAAAGTATTCCCATTACAATAAAACAGGACCCGATAGTAAGCCCCTGGAGTTTAACCACTTGTTTATAATCATCGGAAACATCCCGGACAATTTCAACAACACCCAGTACAGGTCCTGCCAAGGCTGGTGATACCCGTTTTTCAGCCCTTAAGGGTGCAAAGGTTATGATTTTTGTTTCCTGGGGAAACCAGAACAGCAGTTCCAGAAAGCTGCCATGTTGTACGAGCCTTGATGTCGCTTCTTCCTTCATTGCTTTTTCATAATGGACACCGCCGGCATTTTCCTGCCCTATTTCAGTATGATCAAAGCTATAGGAAATAATATTTTTTTCATCATAAATGGTCACCATCTCTACATTAAAGCTGTGCAGGGTCGATCGGACAACCTTGTCCATCAGAAGAAATTGTTTTTTTTCGCGTAATCTGATCTCTCCGTGCCGCACTAATACAGGGATCATAAATCTGGAAATGATTTGATGGTTGAGGTTCTCAACAAGAACGGAAGCGTATTCTTCACTCTTTTCGAGAAGAATATTTCTTACCCAGTGTGCATTCAAGGCTGATATGGCAATCGTTGCTGTGAACATAATCAACAGGGATGAAAATGTAAAAAATTTGACCAGCCTGAATGGTTTGACACCTTGTGAACTATCTGCTTTTTGTAACATTTATTTTATTATTTTATATTTTAAAGTCCATAATTATTTATGATTTTTTGTTGTTAAATCAGCAAAAACCATGATAGTGCTTGACTTTACAGTAATATCGTATCAAAGTATAGTAATATTGACGTGACAGATCAATATAAAAGATTTTAAGTCGTATAGGCCCGAGTGGTATTGGTTTTATCTTATTTTGCGAAAGTATATGATATTTGGAAAAAAAGATCACCTTGTCGGTCTGGATATCGGCTCCTCTTTCATAAAAGTTGCTGAGATCAAAGTAACTGGAAAAGGGCTTGCCTTACACAAATTTGGTTACACCCGAATTGCACCGGGTACCATTGTTGAAGGCAGAGTTATAGATATGGAAGGCCTTGCTGATAATATTCAAGCTCTTTTTAAATCTCATAAAATCCGTGAAAAAAATGTTGCAATTTCGACAGGTGGTCATTCGGTTGTAATAAAAACAATCAATACATCAACCAGGCCTGAGAAAGAGCTTCATGATACAATATATTCTGAGGCGGAACAATATATCCCCTATGATATTGATGATGTCAATATAGATTATCAGGTTCTGGGAGAAAGTGAATTTTCTTCTGATCAGACAAACGTTATGCTGGTTGCGGTTAAAAAAAATCTGGTGGCTGAGTATATCGATTTAATTCATCTGGCCGGGCTTAATCCAAAAATAATTGATGTTGATACCTTCGCACTTCAAAATGCATATGAAATACTTCCATATGAGAACAAAGAAAAAACAACCTTGTTGGTTGATGTAGGGGCATCAAAAACTTCTTTGAATATATTGAAAGCAAATTCATCGTTAATGATGAGAGATAATGTGTCGGGAACAAATCAGATTTTAGAAGAGATCTGTGATCAATTTGAGATAACGGTTGATGAAGCGGAACAAGCAGTGAATGGAAAAACAAACGATATTGTCAGCCGAGACACAATTCAAAAGATAAGTTTGAGCGTTGCACAGTCATGGTGTTCTGAGATTTATGAAGTGGTTGATACTTATATAAACAGCACCAATGATGAGAAGGTTGAAAAAATTATACTGAGTGGTGGCGGTGTTTTCATTGAAGGATTTCAAGAGTGCCTTTTATCTAAGCTTGATGCAGATGTGTCAATAATCAATCCGTTTGAAGGGCTGATTGTAGATGAAAATAAATTTTCAGACTCTTTTATAACCCAGGCAGGTCCCCTGGCGCCGATAGCCATAGGACTTGCGTTACGAAGAATAGATGATAAATGATAAGAATTAATCTTTTACCATTTAGAGTTGCCAGGAAAAAAGAAAACATTAGAAGACAGATCTCTGTTTTTTTATTGTTGATTGTTTTAACTGCTGTAGCGCTTATCTGGTATACTCAGGTTGTTAATAAAAAAATTGTAATTATAAAAGAAAAAACAGAACAGGCAAGTCATCAAATTGTAAAATATAAAAAAAGGGCTGATCAGGTAGCCCGGATTCAAAAGAATCTGAAAATTCTTAAAGAAAAACTTGAAATTGTATCGTCGCTGGAAAAACAAAGAGAAAAACAGCTGATTTTATTTGATGGCATGACCGACCTTGTTGTTCCCGGGCGGATGTGGCTTGAAAATTTTAAAACAGATGAAAACAGTGTTACGATAAAAGGGATTGCATTTGATAATCCTACTATTGCCGATTTTATGGAAAGACTTGAAAAATCTTCAATTTTTGACAAAGTTGATTTGAAAACAGCAAAAATGAAAAAGTTTAAAGATGGTGTTATGTTAAAGTCATTTGAATTGCTTTGCAGAAAAGAAAAATCAGGAGAAGAGAAAAAAGAGGATTTAAAACAAGACAAAAAATGAGCGGGGAAAAGCAAAATTAGTGAAACAAAACAAAAACTGACTGCCTTTTTTGAAAAAGTCGGGGCACTTACAAAAGTACAGCGTCTGCTTGTATTTATAGTGACATTTGCTGCCATTGGCGGCGCTTACTATTATTTTGTGTTTATGCCCAAACATGAGGAATTGGGAAAAGTCAAAAAAAATTATGAAAATAAACTAAATATGCTTGCAACATATAAGAAAAGAGCAGCCGAGATTTCAAAATATGAAAAATTGATGTCCGAAGCGCAGGAGGAATTTAACCTGGCAATGAAAGCCCTTCCTGACAAACGCGAACTTCCGTCACTATTAACAGGTATTTCCAAGGCAGGAAGTGATGCAGGACTGGAATTTCACCTGTTTAAGCCGGACAAAGAAGTCACTAAGGAATTTTATAATGAAATTCCTGTTTCCATAAAGGTTGAAGGGCGATATCATCAAATTACGGATTTTTTCTTTCAGATTATAGGGCTTAACAGGATTGTGAATATCAATAACGTTGATGTGAAGACCAAAAAAGGTGGTAAAATATTGGGAATGAGCTGCAAGGCAGTTACCTATATGTTTGTTGAACAAAAAGAACCGGTTGATAACAATAAACGAAAAAGAAAAAAGAAATAGGGATAGATAAAAAAAGAATTCATAATGATATCTAAGTCAAATATAATTTTATTAACACTTGCAGCCTGTTTTGTTTTTTTGATTATTGGATGTGATGACCAGCCGCATGTAACAAAGAAAGCAGCACCCAGCGTGGTTTCCGGAAAAATAATCCAACCTGTTGTTCAAGATAAATCGGGAAAGCCGGAAAAGGTTGATAAAAAAATTGAATTAAATCCCAAAAATGATCAAATACCTGAAATAGAAAATGTTAATCAGGTTTCAGAACAAAAATCAGATATACAAAAGAAAAACCATTATGATTCCCAGAATAAAATTGATCCGTTCAAGCCATTAATTCAGGACAAACCGGAAGAAATCATGCCTGTTGTTGATAAGGGACCACAAAGGATTCTAACTCCCCTTGAAAAAATGGAGTTAAGCCAAATTCGCCTGGTTGCAGTTATTGTTATGGAAAATAAGCGGATTGCTATGGTAGAGGAGGCTAATGGAAAAGGCTATGAAGTAGGCATAGGCACCTATATCGGGAAAAATCGGGGAAAAGTATCAGAAATTAAAAACAGCAGTATTGTTATTACAGAGCTTGTCAAGGATTTTAAAGGAAGGCTTACTGAGCAAGTTCAGGAAATAAAACTTCATAAAATTGATAATGAGGAGTAACATGCCTTTTTTCCAAATGAAAAGAATAAAAAATATGATTAAGATGTTTGGTTTTCTTTTGGTTGTCTTCATTGCTGCCGGGTGTGTTGCTCAGAAAACTGACAATGTTCAAACTGCCGAACAAATGCAGACGCAGCAGGAAATATCAGATAAAAGTAACGTTATTCCGGGGAACAGACAGATAAGTGCTGTCAGTGTTGAGGTACAGGATCAAATCATTGAGATCATAATTCAAGGAAATCAAAAATTAGTCTATACATCAATAAAACAATCATTTCCTTTTGGAATTGCCATTTATCTTCCGGAAACTGCAATTGCCGATAGTTTAAAAACGATTATGCCTGAAAATAAAAGTATTGGCGATCTGATCGTAAAGTATGCTGATGAAGAGAAGACAACCGTAAAAGTAGAGATTTTGTTAAAAGAGGATTTTAACTATGAAGTGACTGAAAATAATAATGCATTGAAATTGGTGCTTTTTGGAAGCATGGAGAAAGATGAAAGCCTGGTATCTGAAGAAAATATTATCATTCCGGATAAAACAGCGACAATGACCCATATTGAATTTAATACAATGGAGGATGGGAAATCCGACATTGTTGTTCAGACAAACCACCCGGTGAAGTATGATATCACTCAGGCTGGTAACGATAAATTATATTTGAATCTTTATAATACAATTATTCCGGATTATCATAGACGTCCTTTCCTGACTCAATATTTTAAATCGGCGGTAGAAAGTTTAATGCCTGTACAGGTTCCAGGGAAAAAGAAGAATTCGAAAATTGAGATAAAAATAAGGGAACAGGTCCCATATCGGATTGTTCAGGATCAAAATACTATTTCAATATTTTTTGAGCCGTCTACTATAGAACCACCCGTATTTAGTAAAGCTACGAAAAAAGTAATCAGCGGATCTCAAATTCAAACAGACCTGTCTGAAGAACCGGAAGTGTTAGTCGCCAAAAAGCAAACCATGGAAGAGTTGATTTTCGGGCCGGAAAAAAAATATACAGGTGAAAAAATCAAGCTGGATTTTTATGAAACTGATATTAAGAATGTATTCAGAATCCTTAGAAGTGTCGGGAAACTTAATTTTGCCATTGATAAGGATGTTGAGGGAAAGGTGACCCTGACCCTTGAAAATCCGGTTCCATGGGATCAGGTGCTGGATCTTGTATTAAAGATGAATAACCTTGGCATGAAAAAAGAAGGGAATGTTATCCGGATCGCCACTCTGGAGGCATTGAAAAAAGAAGAAACATTGTTGCAGGAAGCCATTGTTGCCAGAAAAAAATCCCTGGAACAAAAAAAGAGTTTAGAGCCATTGGTCACAGAATATTTATCAATAAATTATTCAGATGCTGACACTGAAATCAAACCGCATATAGAACAAATCCTTACAAAAGACAGGGGGAAAATAAGCGTTGAGAAACGGACCAATATGATTATTGTCACAGATACTCAGGCAAAGATTGATCAGGCCCGGGAAATTATTTACCGACTGGATCAAGTTACCCCGCAAATCATGATTGAAGCAAGAATTGTGGAGGTAACAAAGGAATTTTCTAGGGAGCTTGGGATTGGATTAAGCTTGAGTGACTCTTCAACAAGTGGTAGCACGCTGAGAAGTATGGACTTCACAATGGCATTAGATGAATCAGTTTTATCAGCAATAAATACAGGCTCTGTTAATTTCTCTAGAATTGTGGGAGCTGATTTTTTAAATTTGAAAGCTAAAATTGCAGCATCGGAAACAAAAGGTGACGTAAAAGTTGTGTCTTCACCCAGCATTCTTATAATGGATAATGAGGAAGCTGTCATAGAGCAGGGGGTTCAATGGCCATATGCACTTCTGGATAACGAAGGTAATACAATTGTTTCATTTTTAGATATTAATTTGGAATTGAAAGTAACACCCCATGTTTCACCGGATAAAAGAATTTTACTGGATATTTTTGTTACGAAGAAGGAAATTGATACTATTACTGCAGGTATCCCATCTTTGTTAAATACTTCGGCTACAACTAAATTGTTAGTGAACAATAATGATACTATTGTTATTGCCGGAATCATAAAAACAACGGAACGTAAAGACAAGTATGGCACCCCTATTCTTTCCGATATCCCTGTTTTAGGAAGGCTTTTTAGAACTGATACTAATTACGATAGAAGAAATGAACTTTTAATCTTTATTACCCCTTCAATTGTTCAGTTGGATCAGAAAAGGAATGCATTTACAACAGCAGATTAATTGAGTTCTAAAAGTCTTTTTTCTGCTTCCCTTGCCAGAGGTGATGTAGCAGGTTCTATTTTAATGACAACCTCCCAGGATTTTTTGGCTTTATTAAATTCTTTTAATGCTTCATAGACTTTTGCAAGATCAGAATGAAGAATGGCAGCTCCCGGGTTTTTTTCCAGTGCATGATGAAGAAATTTAATTGCATGGGGATAGTACCCTGTTTCAATATATATTGATGCAAGGCCGTGAACAGCGATTAAAAAATCAGGTCTGAATTCCAGAGATTTTTCAAAGTATGTTTTAGCGGTTTTATATAGTTTTTGATGAAAATAGGCCCATCCAAGATTTGATAAGGGTATTTCAGGGGTGGCATATAAAAGATTTTCAGAAATCTCTTCAAAACAGTGAATCGCAAGATCCCATTTTTTTTGTTTAAGATATGCTGCCCCAAGATTATTTTTTGCTTGAATATAGTCTGATTTAAAGCTCAAGGATTTTTTAAAATGGTTTTCAGCTAAGTTATATCGATCTTTTGCCATATAAACGAGCCCCAGACTGTTATTAAGATATGGATCATCAGGAATGTTTTTATAGGCGTCAAGAAGATTTCTTAATGCAGCAGTATACTGGCCGGAATTATA
>JAHOYS010000041.1 GCA_019038815.1 Desulfobacterales bacterium
TGGTACGCCTGGCAGGATTCGAACCTGCGGCCTACGGATTAGAAGTCCGTTGCTCTATCCAGCTGAGCTACAGGCGCAAACAAAAAAGTTTTTTACCAAAATTCCCCCTGTTTGTCCATAAAAAACTGCATGGTTATTTTTTTTGTGCAAATATATTGCTTTTATCAATACCATGATAATGATATAGTTAATTTTTATCAAAACTATCTTAAGGTATATTTAATGGCAAAAAAGGCCCTCCAGAACGATCAAAATAAAAAAAGACTGACCAAAAAAGATTTGCTGATTCCTGTACAGAAAACAAAAACTTCAAATTCAAAAGCAATTGTAAAGTCAGATCCCGTTCAAAGTTATCTTAATGAAATAAGCCGGTACAAGCTGCTTACAAGAGAACAGGAAATTGAGCTTGGGAAACGAATTCAGGAAGAAGGAGACCCGGAAGCCGCCTATATCATGACCACTTCAAATCTGCGCCTGGTGGTTAAAATTGCCCTTGAATTTCATAGAATCTGGGTGCAGAACCTTCAAGATTTGATCCAGGAAGGCAACATAGGACTTGTGCGGGCAGTCAAAAAATTCAACCCGTATAAAAATGTCAAATTCTCATATTATGCATCCTTCTGGATAAAAGCCTATATCCTTAAATTTATCATGGATAATTGGCGAATGGTGAAGATCGGAACAACCCAGGGCCAGCGCAAACTGTTTTTCAGGCTGAAAAAAGAAAAACGGCGACTGATTGAACAAGGATTTGATCCAAAGCCAAGCTTGCTGTCAGAAAGACTCGGGGTATCGGAAAAAGAAGTGGTTGACATGGATCAGAGACTGGGCAATTGGGATTTAAGTCTTGATGAGCCGTTGAAAAATGATTCAAATACAGAAAGAATTGAATTCATAAATATTGAAACTGATTCTTCTGAAGATCGTGTGGCCAAAAAAGAAATTGAAGATATCCTGCATATAAAAGTTAATGAGTTTAAAAAAACCCTTAATGAAAGAGAGCTTGATATTTTTGACAGAAGAATTTTCTCTGACAGTCCTGAAACCCTTCAGCAAATTGGAGAAGTTTATTCAATTTCCCGGGAACGGGTAAGGCAGATCGAAAATAATATTTTAAAGAAAATGAAAACCTATTTCAAAAAAGACATGCCTGATTTTGACATGTATGATCACAGTCTGTAAATTGCAATTTGTTTTTATAATAAGGTAATGCGAATTATGAAAAAAAGTCTTGTCTGTATTCTTCTCATTTTTGTCCCGGTTTTTTTTCTCGCAGGCTGCACACAACACAAACAAAGCAAAAAACCTTATGAATCTCGAACAGTTCAAAAAAAAGGAATCGAGGAGAAAAATAACCTTTCTGCAAATTATTACTATCTTGAATCACGAATTCATATTAATCACAAAGACTATCAAAAAGCCATTGACTCTCTGAAAAAAGCATTGGCTAAAGACCCGGGGTCATTCATAATAACCCGCGACTTGTGCTGGCTATACCTGGGGCAGAATGACGATGAAAAAGCATTGGAGCTTGCAGAGAAACTGGTCCGGCAAAATCCTGATAATGTGGAAGGGCTGCTTCTTTTCGTCCAGCTTAAAAAAGATACAATAGAAAAAAAAGAGCTGGTTGAAATCTTGAACAAGATTTTAACGCTTGAGCCGGAAAACAAGGAAACATTTCTTCGTCTTGCCAAAATATATATGGAGGCAAAAAACAACTCCGAGGCTCTGGCACTGTTAAAAAAAATGGTTGAGCTGTTCCCTGACTATTATGTGGCCTGGTTTTATCTGGGCGAGGTCTATCTGGCTGAACAACAGTATGAACTTGCAAAAATTCAATTTTTAAAGACACTTGAGCTTGAACCGGATCTTGTGGAGTCACGGTTTCAATTGATAAAAATTTTAGACATTCAAAACACCCGGGGAAACAACCTGAAGATATTAAAACTCTATAAAGAAATATTTGAAATCGAACCAAACAATTCCCGGGCACAGTTAGGAAGAGCCCTGCACTTTTATAAAAGCGATAAAAAAGCAAAAGCATCCAACCTGTTTATGGAGCTTGGCCGAGATGTTGAAAACGATTCCAGACTCATCATGGTTGCCGTGGACGAATATATTTCCGGTAAAAAGTACGAGGATGCTGTAATTATTTTTTCTCAAATGCTTAAAGGAAATCCTGAAAACTCAACCCTGAATTTTTTTGCGGGCATGGCCTATGAAGCAATTGAAGATTTTGAGAAAGCTGTCTTTCACTATTTGAAAATAAGGCCTGACCATTCTCAATACAAGAAAACCATTTTGAATATTGCCTTTCTCTATAAAAAACTCGGGGAGCACCAGACTGCCATAAATTACCTTGAAAACGAACATAAAACCCTTCCAGAAGATATCGATATTATTACTTATCTTGCCTCATTTTATGAAAAAGATAAAAACTATAAAAAAGCAATACACCTGTTAAAACAAGGTTTGAAAAATTCTTCTGAAAACACATCGTTGCTGTTCAGGCTGGGCGCAATACAGGATAAGGCAGGTTTTAAAGAAGACAGCTTGAACATCATGAAACAAATTATTGAAATTGATCCAAAAGATGCCGGTGCATTGAACTACCTGGGATACTCCTATGCAGACCTGGGAATCAAACTGGATGAGGCGCTTTCGCTTATTAAAAGAGCCTGTGAGATTAAACCGGATGACGGGTATATCACCGACAGCCTGGGCTGGGTCTATTATAAAAAAGGCGAATATGAAAAGGCTGTAAAATACCTTGAAAAAGCAGCTGAATTAACCTCTTTTGAAACCATCATATCAGACCACCTTGGCGATGCCTATCAAAAGACGGGTCAGCTTAAAAAAGCTTTGGATGTCTATAAAAAGGCTTTGTCCAATGCCAAGGATGAAGACAAAAAAAAAGTTGTTGAACTTAAAGAAAAAATTGAAACGGTTCAAAAAAAAATAAATGAATAACCAGAACTTATTATCCAACTTGATTTATATTGCCGTCTTTGTTCTGATTATCTCGGGTTGTGCATCGCTCAGACCTGATACCAACCCGATACTCGACAAGAAAGCCTTGCTTCTTTCCAACCAGGCAAGGTCAAACAATCAACACATTACCGCAAGCAAGGGAACAGGCTTTGCAAGGCTTGAAACAAAAACAAAGAAAACTAAATTCAAAATTGCCTGGGCTGCGGTCTTCCCCAATAAAATCAGGATCACCTTTCTTTTATCCGGTCATCCCGTAGAAACCATTATTGCAACAGGGGAAAAAATCACCTTTTTTTCACATACAGGAGCTCATTCCAAATACTCGTACAATTCAAAAGACCCGGACATGAAAGACTATATCCTGGTTCCGGTTAAAATGTCTGAAATGATACTGGTTTTACTGGGGCGGCTGCCTGTAAAAAATTTTGATGATGCCTGGTTTTCGCCGTCTGATTCATCCTTGTCAACTATTACATTAAAACAGAATTGGAAGGGATTGACGCAGTATATCCATTTTAATGACAAGGCAAAGGTTGAAGGTCTAAAGGTGACTGACTCATCAAAAAAACTTTTGTATGATATGACAATTATAAACTATAAAGCATACGATTTTGGCAATATTCCTGTAAAAATAGAAATCAAAGATAAGGATAACAGAAAACTGACACTTGAGATCACAAATTTCCTGCCCAATCCCCCCATAAAAGAGTCTGTCTTCCGGTTGACAGAATCAGGATAATGATCATTATTTAAGTGATTTACTAACAATTTTTCTCAAAGGAGATGTTATAAAATGATTCACGACAGTGTTGACAATGCCAAAAAAGGTGGCAGCTGCCCTTCACAGGGAGGCCAGCAGGATATGGCAGCCAGGCAGAAACTGGAAGATGAGGCAATCAAAGTCTCTCTTTCAAAAATCAAACATAAAATTTTTGTCTTAAGCGGAAAAGGCGGTGTGGGTAAAAGCAGTGTCTCTGCAAATCTTGCTGCCAAACTTTCTAAAAAAGGATACAAGACCGGGCTAATGGATGTGGATGTCCATGGTCCGTCCATTGCCGGAATGTTAGGATTGACGGAACTTTTGGAAATTTCTCCAAATCAGCTTTTGATTCCCAAACAAGTCAATGAAAACCTTAAAGTGGTCTCTGTCCAGGCATTGATGCAGGACAAGGACCAGGCCATTATCTGGCGGGGCCCTGCCAAAACAGGTATGATCAAACAGTTTGTCAGTTCCGTGGACTGGGGAGAGCTTGATTTTCTGGTTATTGATGCCCCTCCGGGAACCGGCGATGAGCCGTTAACCGTTGTACAGACCATCCCCGAAGCATTGGGTGTTATTGTTACAACTCCCCAGGAAGTGGCGTTAGCTGATATCAGAAAATCTATTTCCTTTTGCAAGACCGTTCACTTAAAAACCCTTGGAATTGTGGAAAACATGGCCGGATTCAAATGCCCCCATTGTAATGAATCTATTGATTTATTCAGTTCAGGCGGTGGTGAGAGAACAGCAAAATCCCAGGGCCTTGAATTCCTGGGGTCTCTTCCCTTTGACACTGAGGTTGTTACCTCCGGTGACAGTGGGGTACCCATGATGCTCAATGGTAAGGAGACTGACTTTACAAAAGCATTTGATTCAATAGTGGAAAACATTATCAAGCAAGTATAAGTATACGATTGAATGACTATTTCGAAAAAGCCAGGGAATTAAAAGATCTCCTTAATTTAAGGGAGAAAGAAAATCTTTGTTCCCTGGCCTGTTTCAGTCATCTGGCTCAAAGACGTCACAAAGAAAAATTTACAAAAAACGAATATCGTCAAGCCTTTTCTGCAGATGCAGACAGGATATTAAACTCTCTTGCCTTTACAAGATATATTGATAAAACCCAGGTTTTTTCTCTAATCAATAATGATCATCTCACCCACAGGGTACTCCATGTTCAACTGGTTTCAAGGGTTGGCCGGACCATTGGCCGATACCTGGGGTTAAATGAAGATTTGATTGAGGCGGCAAGCCTTGGCCACGATATCGGGCATGCCCCGTTCGGACACGATGGTGAACGGTTTCTTTCAAAGCTGACCCATGAACATGGTGCCGGGTTTTTCCATCATAACCTTCAAAGCATCCAGTTTCTCGACAGGATCGAAAAAAAAGGCATTGGCTGGAATTTAAGCCTTCAAACCATGGATGCTATCATCTGCCACAATGGAGAAGTCCATTCAAAACAGCTTATTCCTCAGAAAGACAGGTCTTTTAAAGATTTTGATCTCTTGAAGACGACAATGAAAAAAAATAAAACCTGCGATGAAATCCCCATGACCATGGAAGGCTGCGTGGTGCGAATGGCAGATACCATCAGTTATATCGGCCGGGACCTGGAAGATGCCATCCGGCTGGGTCTGGTGACAAGGCAGGATATACCGGATATGTGTAAAAAAATTCTTGGTCAGACAAACGGCACTATTGTGTTTAATCTTGTAACCGACCTGATCTCAAACAGCCTGAATCAGCCTTTTATCGGTTTTTCCGAAAAAGTATCTTCTGCCTTAAAAAAACTTAAGGCATTTAACTACAGATATATCTACAAAAATCCTGTTATTAAAAGGCATTTATCTTCCATTGAAGATATTTTTTGTTTTTTGTTTGATAAATACCTGGCAGCTCTTGAAAAAGAGAATAAAAAATCTGTTGTTTTTACTGATTTTTTAAATGGCATGTCTTCCGGATACAGAGAAAATCATTCAAACCCTGAGATTGTCAGGGATTATATCTCAGGCATGACAGACTCCTATTTCATCCGGCAGGCACCGGATCATTTAAAACCGGATTCCATTGAAAATGTTTGAGAATCGCACCTATCGCAGGCAGCATCAAAAAAAAGGACTTATCTCTTTTGATATCACGGTAAAAGAGACCAATCTGAATATACAGGCCCAGACCAACCTGACAGATGAAGCAGTTAAGTCAGCATTAACCTGCCGGAACTATATTGAAAACTATATAAAGTTATACCCTGAATTTGCAGCAACCCTTGTCCCTGTACATAACACGGACACGGCACCCAAAATAATCAAAGATATGATCGATGCGGGCAAACTGGCTGATGTCGGTCCTATGGCTGCTGTAGCAGGCGCTGTAGCAGAATATACAGGCCTTCATTTATTAAATTATTCCAGGGAAGTCCTTGTGGAAAACGGGGGTGATATTTTTGTTAAATCAGATTCTGAAACCATTTTCAGTATTTATGCCGGTGATTCTCCTTTCAGTATGACCACTGGTATCCTGGTCGAAAAAAGAGATAAGCCTTATGGCATGTGTACCTCTTCGGGCACGCTGGGCCACTCAAAAAGCTTTGGCAGGGCTGATGCAGCTGTGGTATTGTCTGATTCATGTTCTTTGGCAGATGCTACAGCCACGGCATTGGGCAACAGGGTTAAAAAAATGTCTGATATCAAAGCATCTATTGATGCCGGTAAAGCCATACAAGGGATTCAGGGAATTGTGATTATTAAAGGTGACCATATAGGTTTATGGGGAGACCTGAAACTTGTCAAACTATCTTAATACAGCTCTCCTACTTTATCTTCAACAGCCTTTACAATACTGCCGTCCCTTAACAGCTCCTTTACTTTTGTTATGTCTACCGAAAGAATCCGGTCCTCTTTCATATAATCAACTTTGCTTCTGATGATTTCATAGGCTGCCAGGGTGCCGTCTCCTGCTTTTATGTTGGTGAAAAGATCAATTCCCTGGGCAGCACATAATAATTCAATAGCGATGACCTCTTCAGTGTTTGCGACAATATCCCGGCACTTTCGTGCAGCAAAAGCCCCCATGGAGACATGATCTTCCTTGTTTGCCGAGGTAGGAATGGAATCAACAGATGCCGGATGGGCAAGAACTTTATTTTCAGAAACAAGTGAGGCCGCCACATACTGGGCAATCATGAATCCTGAATTTAAGCCCCCGTCTTCCACGAGAAATGCCGGAAGGCCGGACAGCTGCGGATTCACAAGCCTTTCAATTCGTCGTTCTGAAATGTTTGCAAGTTCGGCAATGGCAATGCTTAAAAAATCACAGGCCAGAGCCAGAGGCTGGCCATGAAAGTTACCACCGGAAAGAAATTCTTCTGATTCCGTAAAAATCAAAGGATTCTCGGTGGATGAATTCATCTCCACTTTAACCACCTTGTCCACATAATGGAATGTATCCCAGGAAGCACCATGTACCTGGGGTGAACATCTTAAGGTATATGCATCCTGAACAGTGGAACAATCTTGATGGGAGGAAATAATTTCTGAATTTTCCGTAATCCTGAGCATATTGTCGGCAGCCTTAATCTGACCTCTATGGGGTCTTGCCTTGTGAATTCTTGGATCAAATGCGGTTCTGGTGCCCATGAGGGTTTCAAGGCTCATACTGGCTGCAATATCTGCATGCTTGCAAAGATTCAAGGCATCATGGAGTGCAAGACATCCAAGGGCAATCATGAACTGTGTGCCGTTGATCAGGGCAAGCCCCTCGCCTGCAGACAGTACCAGGGGTTTGATTATTTTCTTTCTTAATGCCTGAGCCCCTGTCATTTTTTTTCCGTCAACAAATGCCTCCCCCTCTCCGATTAATGCAAGGGCAAGATGGGCCATTGGGACAAGGTCACCGCTTGCTCCGACTGATCCTTTTTCCGGCACTGCCGGCACGATACCTTCATTTAAAAGCCTGGCAAGCATTTCAATGGTTTCAAGCCTTAACCCGGAATTACCCCGGCAAAAATCATTTACCCTGAGCGCCATCATGGCCCGAACCACATCAGCTTCCATATGCTTGCCGATTCCTGCGGCATGGCTCAACAAAATCTTTTTTTGAAGTTTTTCAGTATCCTCATAGGAAATAGTTACCTCTGACAAAGCACCAAATCCTGTGGTAACCCCATATATTTTTTCACCATCCCTTACCCACTTATTAATCAATTCCCGTGCCTTGTTGATTCTGGATTCAGAGTCAACAGATATTTTAATGCCGACATTGTTTCTTGCAATATCAATCAGATTTTCGAGAAGAAAATCATTCCCATTTAAAACGATTTTATCTTTCATTATTCTATCCTCTCATGAATTTTCCGGCCAGTTTATATCTTGACCCCGGGGAAATGATGATGCTGTAGGTTGCAATCATGTCAAAGGACCATGTGCGCCTTTTAAGGGACAGGCAGGGTTCATCCGGTTTTATTTTCAAATATTTTTGAATCTCTTTGTTACAGTTTACCGCCTCTATAATGTGCTCTGCTTCCTGAATCGGCGCTATTTCCAAAAGATATTCACTTGGTGTAACCTCATAAAAATCCTGGTTTAGATAATGGGGGGCCACCTTTGGATTGATAAAACGTTCGGAGTATTGGACACATACTCCTCTGTCCTTGTGAACAATAATGGAATGGAAAATAGTATCATTCGGTTTGAGATTCATTTTTTGCGCAATCTTTTCTGTCAGCTTTTCTTCTTTTAACACCAGAATTTGTGAAGAATGCACCCCGCCCCAGTCTTTAATTTCCTTTGCAATACTTTTAATTTCAAGAAGGGCTGCATCGGGTTTGTGTCTTGCCACAAAGGTACCCACCCCCTGTACCCTGACTATCCTGCCCTCTTCGGTAAGTTCTTTCAAGGCACGGTTGGCCGTCATTCTTGATGCATTAAACATTTTAGCAAGCCGGGTTTCCGAAGGTACTTTGTCATCGGGTTTTAATTTTCCCGATTCAATATCTTTTACAACACTCTTTTTTATTTTTTCATATAGGGCAAATGGCTGTTCCGATCTGGTCATTAATTTTCCTGTCGATT
>JAHOYS010000297.1 GCA_019038815.1 Desulfobacterales bacterium
GGCTGCCAGACGTGTATGCCCCTGTGCCCCTACGAGGCGATATCGTACAATAGTGAAAAACGGGTCTGTGTGGTGAATCAGATTTTGTGCAAAGGATGCGGAACCTGTGCTTCTGCCTGTCCGTGTCATTGTGCAAATCTTTTGGGATATAAACCCGAGCAGATATTGGCCCAGGTCGGGGCGGCGTGATTTTTTTGATTAATGAAGAACATTTATATAAGGAAAGAAGCCAATGAGTGACACAAATTTTGAACCCTATATCATCTCATTTCTTTGCAATTGGTGAGCGTATGCCGCTGCTGACCTGGCTGGGGTTAGTCGTATGCAGTATCCGTCAAATATGCGGGTTATTCGGGTCACGTGTTCCGGGAGCGTATCTCCCCATCATGTACTCAAGGCGTTTCAACAGGGAGTGGACGGTGTTTTTGTTGGTGGCTGACACAAGGGCGAATGCAATTACCTGTATGGTAATTATTCTGCTGAGAAACGGGTGACCATTCTGTCCCAGATGCTGGATTTCTGTGGCATTGAAAAAGAACGGCTTCGGGCAAGGTGGGTATCCTCTGTCGAAGCACCGGAGTATATCGAAGAGATCAACGATTTTGTTGGTGTCTTGAAAAAATTGGGGCCTTCACCATTGAAAAATGAACAAGCCAAGGTGATTGCTTAAAAATAAGGTGTGTTTATGATTGATCAAGTGAAACAAAAAATCAACGAGCTTCTTTCACAAGGGTCTGTAAAAGGCGTTGTGGCCCTTGCCCATGCCAATGGTCATGTGGCTCCCTGCCTGTTTCAGAAGGGCGATGATTTAGGAGTGCTTAGTCTTGGTGATATAGAAACATCCGGGGATGCAAGATATCCTTTGAACAAAGTTCTGATTACGCTGGCAAGACAATATCCCGAGGATGTGTTCGGGGTCCTGGTTCGGGGCTGTGATGAAAGAGGACTTTATGCCCTTTACCGACTGAAACAGCTTGAACCGGATAAGGTTGTTCCCATCGGGATCGGTTGCCCTCAATCCCTTGCCCTTCAGTGTGAATGCAAAAAACCCTGGCCTGATGAAATGGCAGCAGGAGAAAAATCAGAAGGTGTTTTGCAAAAGCGTGTAGAGGATGTTGAAGACATGGATCTTGCAAAACGATTTTCCTTCTGGAAGGATCAGTTTTTAAAATGTGTCAAGTGCTACGGATGCAGGGATATCTGTCCCATGTGTTTTTGCAGGGAATGCAGCCTTGAATGCGAAGATCTGGTATCCAAAGGCAGTCTTCCGGTTGATATCCCGGTATTCCACCTGACACGGGCCATGCATATGGCAGACCGGTGTATTGACTGCGGGCTGTGTGAAGAAGCCTGTCCTTCGGATATTCCCTTAAGGCTTTTATACAAAAAAACAGCCGGGATTATGAATACTGAATTCGGATTTACATCCGGGATCAAAAAACAAGAAAAATCACCTTTAAGCTTAATGGGTCCTGAGCCTGAAAAGTAAAAAGGTATCATAAAGAGGAAAGAGAATGGAATACAGGAATACACTTACAACCTGCACCTATTGCGGATGTGGATGCAATCTTTTTCTTGAGTCCCTTGACGGCAGACTGACGGGCACAATCCCCTGCAAGACCTTTCCGGTAAATGAGGGCAAGCTCTGCATCAAAGGATGGAATGCCCATCAGTTTGTTCAATCCGAAAAAAGGTTGAAAAAACCGTTGATGAGAAAAAACGGAGAACTCACAGAGGTTTCCTGGGATGAAGCCCTTGATTTTGCCGCATCAAAACTCAAAGAGATAAAACAAGCCAATGGTTCGGATTCAGTTGGGTTTTGCAGCTCTGCCAAAGTGACCAACGAGGAAAATTATCTCATGCAGAAATTTGCAAGGGCAGGTGTTGGTACAAACAATATTGACCATTGTGCAAGGCTGTGACATTCCTCTACTGTGGCAGGTCTTGCCGCATCTTTTGGCAGTGGAGTAATGACAAATTCAACATCTGAACTTGAAGAGTCAGATGCAATTTTTATCATCGGGTCCAACACAACAAGTTCCCATCCTCTGGTGGCCACACGGATTTTCAGGGCCATTGAAAAAGGGGCAAAAGTGCTTGTAGCAGATCCCAGGAAGAATCAGATTGCCGATCTTGCCCATCTCTATGTCCGTCATAAGCCCGGAACCGATGTGGCCCTGTTGAACGGGATAATGAAAGTAATCCTTGATAAAGGACTTGAAGACAAGAAATTTATTGCAAAAAGTACAGAGGATTTTGAGGTATTTAAAAAACAGATAGATACCGTCAGTATTGAAAAAACCTCACAGATTACCGGCGTATCCGTTGAAGAGATCCAAGCCATTGCCGAGGCATACGGCAAAGCTGAAAGGGGCTCTATTGTATACTGCATGGGGATAACCCAGCATACCAACGGGGTCAATAATGTAAAATCTCTTGCCAATTTATCCATGCTGACCGGAAATATTGGAAGAGTCGGAACCGGGGTTAATCCTCTTAGAGGCCAGAACAATGTGCAGGGTGCCTGCGACATGGGAGGTCTCCCCAATGTGTATACAGGATACCAGCCCGTAACCCTTGGACCTGCCAATAAAAAGTTTGCTGAGGCCTGGGGCGTGGATGAACTGCCGACTAATATCGGGTTGACCATTCCCGAGTTAATGCATGGCATTGAAAAAGAAGAGGTTAAAGCGCTCTGGATCATGGGTGAAAACCCCGTGGTGTCGGACCCGGATGCAAATCATGTGGTAAAAGCCCTTGAAAAGATAGAACTCCTTATTGTCCAGGATATTTTCCTCACATCGACGGCTAAGCTTGCCCATGTGGTGCTGCCCGGGGTTTCTTTTGCAGAAAAGGACGGCACCTTTGTCAATACGGAAAGACGGGTGTCCCGGGTGAGAAAGGCTGTTGAACCCGTTGGCGACTCACGGCAGGACTGGCAGATTATTATGGATATCTCCAACCGTTTCGGGTTTGAAATGGCCTATGATTCTCCTGAAGCCGTCTTTAACGAAATTACAGAGCTTACCCCTTCCTACGCCGGGATCACCTATGAACGGATTGAAGGGCCGGGGATTCAATGGCCCTGCCCATCCCTTGAACATCCGGGAACTCCGTTCCTTCACAAGGATGGGAAGTTTACCCGGGGAAAGGGGCTTTTCCACGCCATTGAATCTAAACCGCCGGCAGAAGTGGTGGATGATGAATATCCGTTCTGGATGACCACAGGACGCGTTTATGCCCATTATCATACCGGTACCATGACCCGAAATTCCAAGGCTCTCGATAATGAGGTGCCTGAAGGATTTCTTGAAATTCATCCTGAAGATGCAAAGTCACTTGATATCGGTGACGGCCATAAAATCAAAATGGCTTCCAGGAGAGGAGAAATTGAAACACGAATTACAATCACAGACCGGGTGAAAAAGGGTGTGGTCTTTATGCCCTTTCATTTTGAAGAGGCCAAGGTTAATAAGTTGACCAACCCGGCTTATGATCCCATTGCCAAAATTCCGGAACTTAAGGTTTGTGCTGTAAAACTTGCGAAAGTTTAGAATTTTTTATCGGGAGGTTTGACAATAGGAACAGGAACAGGAAAAATTGAATTCAGGACATAATACCAAGGTTTACCAGGCGTTGCGGTGTGAAACAGGAGACTGTGTGACCAGTTCCCTGGAATTGATCGGGGAGGAACCCCTTTTGATTCATTTTGATGAAAAACCGTATTCAGTGGTGATGAGAACACCCGGGGAAGAGGTCTTCCACGCTGCCGGACTCTGTCTTGGGGAGGGAATTGTAGACACTGTCGATGATTTTAAGACCATTGGATATGATAAAGATCTTGACCCCAATATTATTGATATCTGGCTGACACCTGAAAGATATAAAAAAATTCAACATATTTTAAACAGAAAAACTTATGTCAGTCAGACCAGCTGCGGTATCTGCGGGAAAAAGATGATAGAGGATTTGAATTCGGTATTGGAGCCGGCAGAAAACGGCTTTGAGATAGAAGTCGATCAAATTTTTGATTGTGTCAGCAAACTTTCCAAAAAACAGAATTACTACCCGAGAACAAGGGGATCACATGCGGCATTATTATTTGACGACCGTTTAAAAATAGTCTCTTTTGCCGAGGATGTAGGGCGCCATAATGCGCTGGATAAGGCAATAGGCAAAGCGTTTATGGACAGGGCCCTGCCGTCTGCCAATCTTCTTGTTTTATCTTCAAGAATCAGTTATGAATTGGTTCAAAAAGCTGCCAGAGCACATGTGCCGATGATCATCAGTAAATCAAGGCCCACAGCTCTTGCCGTTGAAATGGGGCAGGCCCTTAATATAACGCTTGCCTGTGCTTTTGAGGAATCAAAATTATTGATACTTTGTGGTAAACACCGCATCAAGAGAGGATAAAGACTAAAAAGAATATCACAAAATTACAGAAAACCGATAAAATAAAAAATAATAATAAACAGGAGGATAATTTGAAAATTCTCACAACTGCAAAAAAAGTAGTGGATGTGGAATTAACCATCCACGTGGAGAACGGCGCAATTGTTGAAGACGGGTTGCAATATGTTATAAACGCATGGGATGAAAATGCAGTTGAAGCATCTGTCCAGCTGAAGGAAAATAACGGAGCGGAAACAACCCTGGTGAGCATAGGCGGTGAAGATAACACCGATATGATCCGCAAATGTTATGCCATGGGAATTGACAACGGTATCCATATTGATGATCCCGCCCTGGATAAGGCTGATTCATTTGTCTTTGCCAAAGTGTTGCAAAAGGTCTATGAGAAAGGTGATTATGATCTTGTTATTACAGGGAAACAGGCCCAGGATACGGACAGCGGCCAGACCGGTATTATTTTGGCAGAAGTCTTGGGAGTACCGTGTGTCAGTAATGTGATTGACATCGAAGTTGTGGACGACAGCCACATTAAAGTTTCCCGACTGGGGGATGCCGGAACAGAAATTGTTGAAGTTGAATTACCTGCCGTGGTAACGGTCAGTGATAGTATTAATGAACCTCGACTGCCTGCAATGCGCGGCATTATGATGGCCAAGAAAAAGAAAATCCAAGTAATGGACCTGGCAGCATTAGGGACTTCACCTGATGAAGTCGGAGGTGCTGCGCCTAAGTCGGAAATTGCTGAATTTATGGCTTCAAAATCACGCCAGGCAGGGCAGAAATTTGAAGGCGATGCGGCTGAAATTACAGCCAGGGTTGTCGATCTTCTGGCCAATGAAGCAAAGGTTTTATAATACTAATCGCATATTACCCGATTTTAAATAAGGAAAACAATATTATGGCTAAAGTACTCGTAATTGCAGACATCAAACAAGGTGTACTAAAAGGCAGCACAGCCGAACTTTTATCAAAAGCCAAGGCCATCGGAGCCCAGACCGCAGTGGTGGCAATTGGATCCAATATAGAATCTTTAACCTCGGAACTGGCAAATGCCGGATCAGATACCCAGTATATTGTGGATGATCCCGGCCTTGAGCTTTTTTCCGCAGGACCTTTTGCATCCTGTGTCGTTGACGCAGCCAATCAATTTGACGCCAACCTGATCTGGTTTGGATTTTCCGAAAGCGGTAAAGCTGTGGCGCCGAGAGTAGCCGCTCAATTAGAGGCCGCGTGCGCAACTGAAATTATTGATGTAACTCTTGACGGAGATCAAATAGAAGTAACAAGACCCGCCATTGCAAATAAAGTAATGCAGCGCGTTAAAGTGAATACTGAACGACTTGTGGCAGTTGTAAGAGCAGGTGCGTTTGAGGCAGATGAGGGCATAAGCGGAACTGAAAATGTGGTCAAGCTTTCTGCCCCGGCAGCTGATTTAAAGGCTGTGATCAAGGAACTCCTGTCAGATGCAAGTGGTGAAATTGATCTTGCCGATGCCGATGTTGTTATTTCAGTAGGGCGGGGTGCCAAAGATCAGGCCGGCATAGATCTTGTCAAAGAACTGGCCAACGATCTTGCCGCAGGTTTTGGCTCTTCCCGTGCCATGGTGGATGGTGGTTTGATGGCACATAACAAGCAGGTAGGACAAACCGGTAAAATAGTTGCACCAACCCTTTATATGGCAATCGGTATTTCCGGAGCCATTCAGCACCTTGCTGGAATGAACGGCTCAAAAACCATTCTGGCCGTTAATAAAGACCCTGAAGCACCCATCTTTAATGTGGCTGACTATGGTATTGTCGGAGACCTCTTTGAAGTGGTTCCGATTCTCAGAGAAGAGATTAATAAAATTAGAAGTTAGGAAGAGGTAACTATGAACCCACTTTTTATGTCAATACTCCTCATTGTCGGGCTGGCGATTTTTGGCCGCACAATGTATCAAAAAACCCTGTTGCTAATGGCACTTGAACCCACGGATCGGGCCAATCATATCATGGACCGAATTAAGAATGTTGTGATTATAGCATTGGGTCAAAAGCGCCTGGTGGGAAGGAAAAAAGAGTGGGCTGCAGGGATTATGCATGCGTTCATCTTTTGGGGATTTTGTATCCTGTTAATCCGCAGCCTGAACTTATATGGAGAAGGATTTGTAAAAGGATTTCAGCTGCCTTTATTTGGAGACGGGTCCATACTGGGATATCTGTATATTGCTTTAAAAGATATCATGGAAGGTATTGTTTTATTGATGGCTGGTTACGCCATTTTTCGCCGGGCTGTTCTTAAACCTGAACGGATGCACAATACATGGGAAGCATATTTTGTTTTAGGCATGATCGGGGTCTTGATGATATCCGATCTCTTACTTGATGGCGCCCGGTACAACTTGATTGTGCTGCATAATAACCCTGAGCATCTTCATTTTTTTAATAATCCCCAATATGGTTCCGAGTTTCTCTGGACACCTGTTTCCGTGGGAGCAGCAAGCCTTATTTCCGGTTTCAGCGCCGAAGCCAACGGGCTTATCCTGACCACCATGTTCTGGCTGCATATTATCACTCAGTTGACTTTTCTTAATTTTTTGCCCCTGGGGAAACACTTTCATGTCATCACAGCCTTACCCAATGTGTTTTTAAAAAGCTTAGGATATCCCCATGAAAAGACCAGACTTTTAGATCTGGAAGATGAATCCGTCTGGGAAGACGAATCCTTAGGGATAAACCATATTCATCAGCTTAACTGGAAACAGGGGCTGGATCTTTACACCTGTACCGAATGCGGCCGGTGCAAAGAGGTCTGTCCATGCTTTGCCACTGATAAACCGTTAAATCTGCATGACTTTAATGATACTCTGAAAGCTGAATTATTTGAAAATGCAGACAATATTATTAAAAGAGCAAAGTTGGCCGCTTCCATTAAAGAAGACGGCGACCCGGAAGAGATTGAGAAAATTAAAGAAGAGATGGCAGGGCTCAACAGCCAGAAACAATTAATTGGCGATGTGATTGAAGAAGACACGCTCTGGGCCTGTACCACCTGCCGGGCCTGTGAAAAAGTCTGCCCTGTGACCATTGAACATGTTCCCCGCATAATGGCCATGAGACAGGGCCAGACCTTGATGGCGGGAGTCTACCCTCAGGAGTTGAACACCGCCCTTAAAGGGCTTGAGCGCAATGGAAATCCATGGGGCATAGGCTATGATAAACGTGCTGAATGGGCTGACGGGCTGGATGTAAAAATGATGGCAGATGATCAAGATGTTGACTATCTGCTCTGGGTCGGCTGTGCCGGATCATTTGATGATCGAAGCAAAAAAGTATCCGTAAGCCTTGTTAAAATACTGCAGAAAGCCAATATCAGTTTTGCAATCCTGGGCAAGGAAGAAAAATGCACGGGTGACTTTGCCAGACGTGTCGGTAATGAGATGATGTACCAGATGATGGCCCAGGAAAACATTGAAACCATGAATAATTACAAGGTTAAAAAAATTATCGCAGCCTGCCCCCATTGTCTTAATACGCTTAAGCATGAATACCCGCAAATGGGCGGAAATTACGAAGTGATTCATCATACCGACTTCATCGACCAGCTCATAAAATCCGGCAAGATCACCTTAAGCAGATCGTTGGAAGGCTCTTTGACCTATCATGACCCATGCTATCTGGGGCGGTACAATTCAATTTATGATCAACCAAGATCCATTTTAGAAGCCATCTCAAAAGACGGACTCAAAGAACTTGACCGGCATGGCCAGGAAAGTTTCTGCTGCGGTGCCGGCGGTGGAAGAATGTGGATGGAGGAGACCATCGGTAAAAGAATTAACGTGGAACGATCAGAAGAGATTGCAACTCAAAAAGCTGCGACTGTAGCCGTGGCTTGCCCGTTCTGCCTAACCATGATTGAAGACGGCATGAAAGAGCTGGACAAAGACGAGGATATCAAGACACAGGATATCGCCGAACTTGTGGCAAATAATATGGCGTGAACCAATCAACACCCCCGGATTCAAATCCCGTATCCGGGGGCCTGTCTTCTTTTCCCCTGCAGCTCCCCCCCCCAAAAAACTGAACACAGGGTCAAGCTTTATTTTTTCAATGGAGTGAACATGGAGTGAACAAAACTTGACAAAATGTATTGCATGAGTATATACATAAATCATGGATGAGACGCACAAAAAAAAATTATCCCAATGTCTCGGCTTTGAATGGGATAAGGGAAATATTGATAAAAACAGAATAAAACATAAGGTTAGTTCATCAGAG